>DATEJJ010000811.1:0-23249 GCA_035278125.1 Rugosimonospora sp. | reverse complement strand
AGGCTGAGCTGCGTTTGCCGTGCTCGCCTCCGCCAAAAGGCGGCTCCGGCTGCGGTCCCGGCTATCCTCTACCCATGCGCGTATTGGCTGCCATGTCGGGGGGAGTCGACTCCGCTGTCGCCGCCGCCCGGGCGGTCGACGCGGGGCACGACGTGACCGGCGTGCACCTGGCCCTGGCGCGCAACCCGCAGACCTACCGCTCCGGCGCGCGCGGCTGCTGCACGCTGGAGGACGCGCGGGACGCCCGGCGGGCCGCCGACGTCATCGGGATCCCGTTCTACGTCTGGGACCTGGCCGAGCGGTTCCACGAGGACGTGGTGGACGATTTCGTGTCCGAGTACGCGGCCGGGCGTACCCCCAATCCCTGTGTCCGGTGCAACGAGAAGATCAAGTTTGCCGCGGTGCTGGACCGCGCGCTGGCCCTGGGTTTTGATGCGGTGGTGACCGGCCACCACGCGCGCCGCGACGCGCACGGGCGGCTGCGCCGCAGCGTGGATCTGGCCAAGGACCAGTCCTACGTGCTGGCCGTGCTGACCGGCGACCAGCTGGCCCGGTCGCTGTTCCCGCTGGGCGGCTCGACCAAGGCCGAGGTGCGCCGGGAGGCCGCCGCGCGCGGCCTGGCCGTGGCCGACAAGCCCGACTCGCACGACATCTGCTTCATCGCGGACGGTGACACGCGCGGTTGGCTGCGCGAGCGGCTCGGCGAGGCGCCCGGCGACATCGTGGACGCGGCCACCGGCGATGTGGTGGGGCGGCACGGCGGCGCCTACGCGTACACGGTGGGGCAGCGCCGCGGGCTGCACCTGGACCGCCCGGCCGCCGACGGGCGGCCGCGCTACGTGCTGTCCGTCACCCCGGTCACCAACACGGTCACCGTCGGGCCCGCCGCGGCCCTGGAAGTCTCCATTGTGTACGGTGACCGTCCGCTGTGGACCGGTCCCAGTCCGGTACCCGCGCAGGTGCAGCTGCGCGCCCACGGCGAGGTGGTACCGGCGGTGGTCACTGTGGACGGTCGGCGGTTCGAAGCGCGGCTGGACAAGCCGGTGCGCGGCGTGGCGCCCGGCCAGTCGATCGTGGCGTACCGGCCGGACCCGGACGGGGACATCGTGCTCGGCTCGGCGACGATCAGCGACTCCCGGATGGCGGCGGTATGAAGCTACGCGAGGGGGCGGCGACCGGGGTCGGTTCGCTGCCCGGTACGGACATCCGCGAGGCGGTACGGACCGTGCTCGGCGAGCTGCCCGACCTGCCGCACCTGCCCGAGCTGCCCGCCCGCGGCCCCGGCGCCGACATGCTCGGCCGCTCCGCCGGGCTGCTGGTGGACCTGCCGGTCGACCTGTACGTCGGGCGCTGGCGGCTGGCCGCGCACCCGGGCCGGGACGCGCGGCGCACCGCCGACCTGTGGGAGCGGGACCTGGACACGCTCACCGCGGCGGCGTCCGGGTACGCCGGGCCGCTGAAGGTGCAGTGCGCCGGGCCGTGGACCCTGGTGGCCGGCCTGGACCTGCCGATCGGCGGGCGGGTGCTGCGCGACCCGGGTGCGGTACGGGAGCTGACCGCCTCGCTCGGCGAAGGGCTGGCCCGGCACCTGGCCGAGCTGGCCCGGCGGGTACCCGGTGCCGAGCTGCTGCTCCAGCTGGACGAGCCCGCGCTGCCGGCGGTACTGGCCGGACAGGTACCCACGGAGAGCGGCTTCAGCATGCTGCCCGCGGTCGAGCTGGACCGGGCGGAGCAGGCGCTGCGCCAGGTCATCGAGGCGGCCGGTACGCCGGTCGTGGTGCACTGCTGCGCGCCCGACGCGCCACTGGGCCTGCTGCGCGCGGCCGGCGCCGCCGGGCTCTCGCTGGACCTGGAGCTGGTCAAGGACCTCGACCCGCTGGGCGAGGCGCTGGACGCGGGCGCCTGGCTGTTCGCCGGTGCGGTACCCACGGCCGGGGTCGAGCCGGCCTCGAAGCCGGCGGCCGCCCGGGTGCTGGACGTCTGGCGGCAGCTCGGCTTCCCGGTGGCCCGCCTCGCCGACCAGGTGGTGGTCACGCCCGCCTGCGGCCTGGCCGGCGCCACACCCGACTACGCCCGGGCCGCACTGCGGGCGGCGCGGGAGGCCGGGCACCGGCTGCTCGACGAGGCGCGCGCCTAGCCGACGCCTGGCCCACCTCCGCCGACCTGTCGTACCCAGGCGATACGGTGCAGGCGTGGACGAGGAACTCGCCGGGGCGGTGGTGACCCCGGAGCAGCAGGCACAGGCGGGCGCGGAGCCCACGCCGGAGGCGCGCGAGCGGCACGCCAAGATCTCGGCGGAGATCGAAGAGAATCGCTACCGCTACTTCGTGCTGGACGCTCCGACGATCTCCGACGCGCAGTACGACCGGCTGATGCGCGAGCTGAAGGCGCTGGAGGCGGAGTTCCCGGCGCTGCGCACGCCCGACTCGCCCACGCAGACCGTCGGCGGCACCTACTCCACGCTGTTCACCGCGGTGGCGCACGCCGAGCGGATGCTCAGCCTGGACAACGCTTTCGACGACGAGGAGCTGTCCGCCTGGGCGGAGCGGGTGGAGCGGGACGCGGGCGGCCCGGTGAGCTACCTGTGCGAGCTGAAGGTGGACGGCCTGGCCATCAGCCTCACGTACGACCACGGCCGGCTGATCCAGGCGGCGACCCGGGGCGACGGGCGTACCGGCGAGGACGTGACGCTGAACGTACGCACCATCGAGGACGTCCCCGAGCGCCTGGAGGGCGACGACGTCCCCGAGCTGATCGAGGTGCGGGGCGAGATCTATTTCCCGGTGGCCGGGTTCGGCGCGTTGAACGAGTCGCTGGTCGAGCAGGGCCGGGCGCCGTTCGCCAACCCGCGCAACGCGGCCGCGGGCAGCCTGCGCCAGAAGGACCCGCGGATCACCGCCTCCCGGCCGCTGCACCTGGTCGTGCACGGTATCGGCGCCCGGCGCGGTTTCGAGCCGCGCAGCCAGTCGCACGCGTACGAGCTGATGCGCGGCTGGGGGCTGCCCACCAGCGACCGGTGGCGGGTGGTACCCGACCTGGACGAGGTGCGCGGCTACATCGCGTACTACGCCGAGCACCGGCACGACGTGGAGCACGAGATCGACGGCGTCGTGGTGAAGGTGGACGACGTGTCCATCCAGCGCCGGCTCGGCTCCACCAGCCGGGCTCCACGCTGGGCGATCGCGTACAAGTACCCGCCCGAGGAGGTGAACACCCGGCTGCTCGACATCCGGGTGAACGTCGGGCGCACCGGCCGGGTCACCCCGTACGCCGAGGTGGAGCCGGTACGGGTGGCCGGCTCCACGGTCACCTTCGCCACCCTGCACAACGCGAGCGAGGTGGCGCGCAAGGGGGTACTGATCGGCGACACGGTCGTGCTGCGCAAGGCCGGCGACGTGATCCCCGAGGTGGTCGGGCCGGTGGTGGAGAAGCGCGACGGCACCGAGCACGCGTTCGTCATGCCCACCCACTGCCCGGAGTGCGGCACGCTGCTCGCCCCGGCCAAGGAGGGCGACGTCGACATCCGCTGCCCGAACTCCCGCTCCTGCCCGGCCCAGCTGCGCGAACGCCTGTTCCACCTGGCCGGGCGCGGCGCGCTGGACATCGAGGTACTGGGCTACAAGGCGGCCATGGCGCTGCTCGGCGATGGCATCCTCGCCGACGAGGGCGACCTGTTCGGGCTGGACGCGGAGCAGTTGCGGCGCGGCGAGTTCTTCGTCAACAAGGACGGCAGTCTCGGCTCCAACGCGGTCAAGCTGCTGGCCAACTTGGCGGAGGCGCGGACCCGGCCGCTGTGGCGGATCCTGGTCGCGCTGTCCATCCGGCACGTCGGTCCGACCGCCGCGCAGGCGCTGGCCCGGCATTTCGGCTCGCTGGACGCGATCGCCGCGGCGTCGGGCGAGGAGCTGGCCGGGGTGGAGGGCGTGGGCCCGACCATCGCCCAGTCGCTGCAGGAGTGGTTCACCGTCGACTGGCACCGCGAGGTGGTGGAGAAGTGGCGGGCCGCCGGGGTACAGCTGGCCGAGGAGCGGGCGGACGAGGGGCCGCGCCCGCTCGACGGGATCACGGTGGTGGTCACCGGCAGCCTCGACGCATACTCCCGGGACGAGGCCACCGAGGCGATCACGGCCCGGGGCGGCAAGGTCAGCGGCAGCGTCTCCAAGAAGACCGGCTTCGTCGTGGTCGGCGACTCGCCCGGATCGAAGTACGACAAGGCGGTGGCGCTGAAGGTGCCGGTACTGGACGAGGCGGGCTTTGAGGTGCTGCTCCGCGACGGTCCGGAGGCGGCCCGCGGGGTGGCCGCCACCGGCGGCTGAGGATCCGCCGAACGGCGGTCAGCGAAGGCCGCGTCACCGGCCTAAGGTGGGGTCGTTGCACACGTCAGGCGGCCCCATAGCCTCCGGCTGACCGCGCCCGTTTCCGGACCGGCGCCAGGTGGTGGGCCGCGTTGCCGTCGTACGCACGCCGCCCGGGCCACCGGCGGGTCCACGATCAGCGCCGAGGCGGGCGCTTGCTGTCGGGCGTACGGGGAAAGGCGTACGGGGAACAGGGCAAGTTACCGGAGGCACGAGGACGGGCGCGGGGGGAGCGATGGAGCCGACGGCGCGGCGCAACTCGGCACCGCCCGAGCGCGAGGAGCTGTTCTTCGGGTACGTCGCACTCGTCTGCCTGGGCGCGCTGGCCTTCGCCGGTACCCGGCTGCCGGAGCTGGGTACCGCGCTGCGCACCGCGCCGGTCGGGTACTGGTTGATGGCGGCGTTCGCGGTGCTGACCGACGCGCGCCCGTTCAGTCCCGCCTCCCGGCGCCAGATCTCGCCGGTGTACCCGTCCATCTGTTTCACCTTCGCGATCCTGCTGACCTGGGGGTACACGCCGGCCCTCGTGGTACAGGCGGTGGCCGTGGGCATCTGCGCGGTACGCCTGCGGCACCGGGTCTGGCGGGCCGCCTTCAACGCCAGCCAGTACGCGCTCGCCTTCGCCGCCGCCTGGGCGGTGCTCCGGGCGACCGGGGTGGATCCGTTCGCGCCCGGGCTCGGGAACGCCGCCGCGGTGCTGGCCGCCGCCGGTGCCTGGTTCGTGGTCAACTACCTGCTGGTCAGCGTCGCCGTGTGGCTGCGCTTCGGCGGTGGCTGGTGGCAGCTGCTACGCACCACGGCCCTGTACGAGACGCTGTCCGCGGGCGCGCTGCTGCTCCTGGCGCCACTGCTGGCCTCCGCCGCGCGGCTGAGTGACGCGCTGATCCCGTTCATCCTGGTGCCGCTGTACGCGGTGAACCGGATGGCCCGGCTCTCGGCGCGGCAGGCCCAGGTGGCCCGGCGCGATCCGCTCACCGGCCTGGCCAACCGCAAGGCGCTGATGTCGGAGGTGGCCGAGCAGCTCACCGAGCACGCCGAGCGGGCGGCGGAGGCGGCGGCCGGCCGGGCCGAGGGCATGGCCACCCAGCTCGGCCTGCTGATCCTCGATCTGGACCGGTTCAAGCACGTGAACGACGCGCTCGGGCACGAGGTGGGCGACCGGCTGCTGGTCGAGGTGAGCCGGCGCATCTCGGCGGCGGTACGCCCGTGCGACCTGGTGGCGCGGCTGGGTGGCGACGAGTTCGCGATCGTCGCGCCGGCCCTGGGCCACGTGGACGACGCCCGCGCGCTGGCCGGCCGGATCGCCGAGGCGCTGGCCGAGCCGGTGAGCCTGGACGGGCTGCCGCTGGACGTGAGCGGCTCGATCGGCGTCGCCGTGTACCCCGAGCACGGTGCCGACTTCGCCACCCTGATGCGCCACGCCGACGTGGCCATGTACGACGCCAAGGCGCGTGGCGACGTGATCGCCGTGTACGCCCCCGAGTCCGACCACAACTCGCCGGAGCGGTTGAGCCTGCTCGCCGACCTGCGGCACGCGCTGGAGGATCCGGACTGCGTCGAGGTCGCCTTCTACTACCAGCCCCAGGTCGAGCTGCGTACCGGCGAGGTGATCGGGGTGGAGGCGCTGCTGCGCTGGCACCACCCGGTACGCGGGCTGGTCGACCCGGAGGAGCTGATCCGGGTCGCCGAACACAGCGGCGTGATGCGGCTGGTCACCCTGCGCGTGGTGGACGACGTGGTGCTCCAGCTGGCCAAGTGGCAGTCCAACGGGCTGCGGATGCGGGCGGCGATCAACGTCAGCGTGCGCGACCTGCACACCGGTGAGATCGTGGACCGGCTCGCCGACCGGTTGATCTACCACGGGGTGGGCGCGGACCAGATCCAGTTGGAGATCACCGAGGGCGCGCTGATGGCGGACCCGCGCCGGGTCATGGTGACCCTGCGCCGGCTGGACCGGCTCGGCGTGGCGCTGTCCCTGGACGACTTCGGCACCGGGTACTCGTCCATGCAGCACCTGCGCCGGCTGCCGCTGGCCGAGGTGAAGATCGACCGCTCGTTCGTGCTGGGCATGACCGACGACCCGGACGACGAGGCGATCGTACGGTCCATCATCGAGCTGTCCGGCGCGCTCGGGCTGCGTGTGGTGGCCGAGGGCGTGGAGGACGAGGCCACCTGGCGGCTGCTGCTGGCCGCCGGCTGCCACGTGGCCCAGGGCTGGTACTACGCCCGCCCGATGCCGCCCGACCAACTGGTCTCCTGGCTGTCCCGGTACCGGCCGCCGCACCGGATGCTGCCCGAGGCCCGGCGTTGGGCGCGCTCGGAGAGCAAATAGACTTTTCCGGTCGGCCCGGGCGTGACATCCTGCCCGAGTTTCCCGAATCCCACCCGAGGGGGCAGTGATGGCGGCCATCTCCCGCGAGGAGGTTGCGCACCTGGCGCGTTTGTCGCGCCTGGCGGTCAGCGAACAGGAGTTGGACATGTTCGCCGGCCAGCTCGACGTCATCCTGCAGGCGGTGGCCCGGGTCGGCGAGGTCACGGCGGCGGACATCCCGCCCACCTCGCACTCGGTACCGCTGACCAACGTGCTGCGCGACGACGTGGAGGCCCCGTGCCTGAGCCAGGTGGATGCGCTGTCCGGTGCGCCCGACCCGCAGGACGGGCGGTTCCGGGTACCGCGGATCCTGGACGAGGAGGTCTGACGTGACCGACCTGATCCGTGCCACGGCGGCTTCGCTCGGCGAGATGATCGCCTCCGGGGAGGTGACCTCGGTCGAGGTCACCCGGGCGCACCTGGACCGGATCGCCGAGGTGGACGGCAAGGTGCACGCGTTCCTGCACGTCGACGCGGAGGGCGCGCTCGCCGCGGCGGCGGCAGTGGACGCGAAGCGGGCGGCGGGGGAGCCGCTCGGCCCGCTGGCCGGGGTACCGGTGGCGGTCAAGGACGTGCTCACCACGCGCGGGGTACCGACCACCTGCGCCTCGAAGATCCTGGAGGGCTGGCGGCCGCCGTACGACTCGACGGTGGTGGCCCGGCTGCGCGAGGCGGGGCTGGTGATCCTCGGCAAGACGAACATGGACGAGTTCGCGATGGGCTCCTCCACCGAGTACTCGGCCTACGGGCCCACTTTCAACCCGTGGGACCTCACCCGGATCCCGGGCGGCTCGGGCGGTGGCTCGGCCGCGTCGCTGGCCGCGTACGAGGCGCCGCTGGCGATCGGCAGCGACACCGGCGGCTCGATCCGGCAGCCGGGCGCGGTCACCGGCACCGTGGGGGCCAAGCCCACCTACGGCGGCACGTCGCGGTACGGGCTGGTGGCGTTCTCGTCCAGTCTCGACACTCCCGGCCCGTGCGCGCGCAGCGTGTACGACACGGCCCTGCTGCACGCGGTGATCGCCGGCCACGACCCCGCCGACTCGACCTCGATCCCGGCTCCGGTACCACCCGTGGTGGAGGCGGCCCGGCAGGGCGCCACCGGCGACCTCAGCGGGGTACGCATCGGGCTGGTGCGGGAGTTCGGCTCCGAGGGGGCCGAGCCCGGCGTGGTCGCGGCGTTCCGCGAGTCGGTCGAGGCGCTGGTGAAGCTGGGCGCCGAGGTGGTCGAGGTGTCCTGCCCGCACTTCGGGTACGCGCTGCCCGCCTACTACCTGATCGCGCCCAGCGAGTGTTCGTCCAACCTGGCCCGCTTCGACGGCGTCCGGTACGGCCTGCGGGTCGGCGACGACGGCACCCGGTCGCTGGAGGAGGTCATGTCGCTGACCCGCGAGGCCGGCTTCGGCCCCGAGGTCAAGCGGCGCATCATCATCGGCACGTACGCGCTGTCCTCCGGCTACTACGACGCCTACTACGGCCAGGCGCAGAAGGTGCGTACCCTGATCACCCGCGACTTCACCGCCGCGTTCGAGCAGGTGGACGTGCTGGTCGCAGCGACGACCCCGTTCGTGGCGTTCCCGTTCGGCGCGCGTACCGGCGACCCGTACCAGATGTACCTGGCCGACCTGTACACGATCCCCTCGAACCTGTACGGCGGCCCGGCCCTGTCCGTCCCCTGTGGACTGTCCGAGGGCCTGCCGGTGGGCCTGCAGGTGATGGCGCCCACGATGGCCGACGACCGGATGTACCGGATCGCCGCGGCGCTGGAGACGGTGATCCCGCCGCTGACCCCTGGAGAGCTCGCATGACCGCCACCGCGACCGCGTACGAGCCCGTGATCGGGCTGGAGACGCACGTCGAGCTGGGAACCCGTACCAAGATGTTCTGCGGCTGCCCGACCACCTTCGGCGCCGAGCCGAACACCCAGGTCTGCCCGGTCTGCCTGGGCCTGCCCGGCTCGCTGCCGGTGGCCAACCGGGCCGCGATCGAGGCGACCATCCGGATCGGCCTCGCGCTCAACTGCAGCATCGCGACCTGGTGCCGGTTCGCCCGGAAGAACTACTTCTACCCGGACATGCCGAAGAACTTCCAGATCAGCCAGTACGACGAGCCGCTGTGCGTGGACGGCTGGCTGGACGTGGAGGTGGACGGCGAGCGGGTACGGGTCGGCATCGAGCGGGTGCACCTGGAGGAGGACACCGGCAAGACGCTGCACGTGGGCGGCAGCACCGGGCGCATCCACGGCGCGAGCGAGTCCCTTGTGGACTACAACCGGGCCGGCATCCCGCTGGTGGAGATCGTGACCAGGCCGGTACCCGGTACCGGCGCCGCCGCCCCGGTCGTGGCCCGCGCGTACGTGACCGAGCTGCGCGACCTGATCCGCGCGCTGGATGTGTCCGACGTGCGGATGGAGCAGGGCTCGCTGCGCTGCGACGTGAACGTGTCATTGAACCGCCCGGGCGAGCCGTGGGGCACGCGTACCGAGACGAAAAACGTCAACTCGCTGCGGAGCGTGGAGCGGGCGGTGCGGTCTGAACTGGTCCGGCAGGCACAGGTACTCGACGAGGGTGGCCGGATCGTCCAGGAGACCCGGCACTTCCACGAGAACACCGGCAACACCACGTCCGGGCGGAGCAAGGAGACCGCGACCGACTACCGGTACTTCCCCGAGCCCGACCTGGTACCGCTCGCGCCCGACCCGGCCTGGGTGGCGACGCTGCGGGCGGACCTGCCCGAGCTGCCCCGCGCCAGGCGGGAGCGGCTGCAGGCCGCGTGGGGCCTGTCCGACCTGGACATGCAGTCGGTGGTGAACGCCGGTGCGGTGGAGCTGATCGAGGCGACGGTGGCGGCGGGTGCGACGCCGGAGGCGGCCCGCAAGTGGTGGCTGGGCGAACTGGCCCGGCGCGCCAACGAGCAGGGCGTGGAGCTGGCCGCCGTGGGTGCCGGCCCGGCCCACGTGGCCGAGTTGCAGCAGCTGGTGGACGCCGGCCGGCTGACCGACAAGCTGGCGCGCGCCGTGCTGGAGGGCGTGGTCGCCGGGGAGGGTACGCCGTCGGAGATCATGGCCGCCCGCGGCCTGGAGGTGGTCTCGGACACCGGCGCGCTGACCGTGGCCGTGGACGAGGCGATCGCGGCGAACGCGGACGCGGCGCAGAAGGTACGCGAGGGCAAGGTCGCCGCCGCCGGCGTCATCGTCGGCGCTGTGATGAAGGCCACAAAGGGCCAGGCGGACGCGAAGACCGTCCGCGAACTGGTGCTGTCCCGGCTGTCGTAGCTACCGGTCGTCCTGGTTACCAGGCGAAGTTCACGGTGCCGTTGAACTTCGCCGGGTCGAGGCCGGCCGCCAGCAGCACCTTCTCGCAGTTGCGGCGGGTCGCGCACGGATCGGTGCGGGTCGCGCACGCGACACAGCCCCCGGCGCCGTTGCCGGGATGCCGCCGGTACAGGTCAATGCAGATCTCGAGTAGCGCGCCCCGGCGCAGCCCGTCTGTCACCGCACACCTACCAGCAATCGGAGGAAATCAGGACACCGATGCGCCGCGGTTCAGGCCGACCACGGCGGGCGGGCGGGCGACGCCCTCCACGCTGCCGCAGCGGCCACAGGAGAGGGTCTGCCCGCACTGCGGGCACCAGTGTGACGAGCGTTTGAACGTCAGCAGCCCCGCGCCGAAACCCAACAGTCCCGCGAGGGCCGCGATCAGAGCAAACGCCCAGGCCACCTGGTACCCCCTTCTGGTGACGGCGCATGGGCCGGGATGATATGTGCGGCGGCCGGACGGAGGCACGCCCCGGCCGCCGCATACCTCGTCCTTTGCCCAGGTCACCCGCTGCCGCCGTCGCTTCGACTGCCGGCACCGGGGGTACCGGTGGATGAGGTCATAGACAGCATGCACCCACACGGAATGCAATGCAATTCCCGAATTCGCTCTGTTGACTTCCGGTTACTTGTTGTTCCAGGGCTGAAGGTGCAAGACTCGGCAGCCGTGACAAGCTCTCCCACCGTCCGTCGCCGCCGGATCGCGCGCGAGCTACGCCAGCTGCGCGAGCGGGCCAGCATGACCCTCGATCAGGCGGCCCGCCAGCTCGACATGTCCAAGAGCAACCTGTCCCGGATCGAGAACGCGCAGATCGGCGTGAAGCCGCGCGACGTGCGCGCCGCGCTCGCGCTGTACCAGGTGACCGGCGCGGACGCCGAGGCGCTGATCGAGATCGCCCGCGGCGCGCAGGCGCGGGGCTGGTGGCAGAACTACGGGGACGTGCTGCCGGACTGGTTCGAGTTCTACGTCGGCCTGGAGGCCGAGGCGTCCATGGTGCGCAGCTACGAGGCGGAGTCGGTGCCAGGGCTGCTGCAGACAGAGGACTACGCCCGCGCGATGTACGTGCTGACCGCCGGCAGTGCCGACGTGGACCGCAAGGTGGCCGCCCGGATCCAGCGGCAGGCCGTGCTCACCCGCGAGCCACCCGCCGAGCTGTCCGTGGTGCTCAACGAGGCGGTGCTGTTCCGGCCGGTCGGCAGCGCCCAGGTGATGGCGCAGCAGCTGGACCACCTGGCCGACATCGCGCAGCTGCCGAACGTCACGCTGCAGGTGCTGCCGTTCGCCGCGGGCGGCCACCCGGCCATGACCACGCCGTACGTCATCCTGAACTTCGCCGACGCGCCGGACGAGTCGATCGTCTACCTGGAGAACCTCACCAACGGGCAGGTGCTCGAAGAGCCGGACCACGTCGAGGGGTACAACCAGGTGCACGACAGGCTGACCGAGCTGGCGTACAGCCCCGACGAGTCGACCGCCCAGCTGCGCAAGGCCGCCCGTAACATGCGGTGACCCCCGGTCAGGGTCCGGACGGGGACGGTGACGGGGATGCGGACGGCGACGGGGACGGCGACGGGGACGGGCCGGGCCCGGCCGCGGGCGGGCCGACGATGTGGCGCTCCAGGGTCACCTCCGTCTGGCCGGTACCGCCCAGCGTGATGTTGTCGTACGCCTGCAGCGCGTGCTTCTTGTCGAAGTAGAGCACCGACATCTCCAGCGGCGTGGGCTTCTCGCCCTCCAGCCCGCGCAGCCCGGCCCCGCCGGTCGAGCCCTCGACCATGACCATGGTGGACTTCACCACCGTGCCGTCCGCCGCCGTGCCGCCACCGGCCGCCGGGAACTGCAGGATCTCCCGCCGGTGCAGGTGCCCGGCCAGCACCAGGGGTACCTCGCCGCCCAGCGGCCCGGCCTCGGCCGGATCGTGTACCAGCGCGATGTCCACCGGCTTGCCGTAGTCCTCGATGGTGGCGGCCAGCTCCCGGCCGGTCGTGGTGAGCAGCTCCTGCTCGGCCGCGGTGGACGCCTGTGTCGACTTGTCCGGGGTGAACCGGGGGTCGCCGATACCGGCGATGGTCAGCCCGTCCACGGTCACCACCTGGTCCTCCAGCACCTTGGCGTTGGGCTGCTTGGCCACCGCCGCCGCGGTGAGGGTGGAGTCGTGGTTGCCCCGGATGAACACGTACGGCACCTTGAACGTGCTGATCGCATTGACGAACGAGGACTCCATCTGGGTACCCCAGTCGTTGATGTCCCCGGTGTCGATGATCAGGTTGATGTTGAACTCCTGTGCCACGGTCTTGACCACCGCCCAGGCGGACGGGTTGAGGTGCACGTCGGAGATGTGCAGCACCCGGATGGTGTTCGGGTCCGGCTCGTACACCGGCAGCGTCGAGTACGCGCCGTACAGCTTGCTCACGTTGTTGACCAGGCGCTGCAGCTCCGCCCGGTACGCGGAGAACCGCCCGGCGATGCGGCGCGCGTCGCCGACCACGGCGGGCGCCTTGGTCAGCAGGCCGCGGTAGCTCGGCTCCTCGACCGAGTTGGGGCGGAACGTCGCCGCCGCGATCACGCCGCTGGTGACAACCGTCACCATGGCCAGCCCGCCACAGATCGCCATCCGCCGGGTGTCCCGGAACACCAGCCCGGCCAGGGCCAGCGCGCCCAGGATCGCCGCGCCGGCCGCCTGCAGGACCAGCTTGGTCACGCCGCGCTGGATGTCCGCCACCGCGTTCTCGCTGGCCTTGCTGAGCCCGTTCGGGTCGCTGGCCAGCGCCAGCGTGCGCTTCTGGTCCAGGTTGCCCAGCTGCACGTTGAGGTGGGCGGGCCCGTCGTGGCTGCGCAGGTGCAGCGAGCCCAGCGGTGGGATCTCGACGTCGGTACCGCCGCTGAGCGACGGGGTGATCGAGAACTGGGCCGCGAACGGCCCCACGTCGTGTGCGGTACGCCCGCCGAGCAGCAGTCCCAGGCTGGCTCCGGCGAGCGTGACGGCGACCAGGGCGAGGGCGACGCCGGTACGCCTTCCCAGGTGGTGGCCACGGACCGCGCCGAACACGCGGCCCACCCACCGTTCGGCCACCCCGACGCGGTGGGACAGCCGGGCGCCGGGGGTCACCTCCGCGGTGTCGTCCGCCATGCCCTCATCTCTACCCGATGCGGGCGCGAGCCGCCGACGGAGGGTGGCGGGCGGTGGCGTCAGCTCTGGGCGCCGGCGCTGCCCGCGGGTACGATCCGCAGGATCTGGTCGTCGTCCGGACCCGGGGTACCCTGGCCGTCCTTGTTCGAGGTGGTCACCCAGAGTGAGCCGTCGGGCGCGGCGACGACGGTACGCAGCCGGCCGTACTTGCCTTCGAGGACGGGCTGCGGCGCGCCCAGCACCTCGCCCGTCTTGGTCAGCTGGACGGCGTACAGCCGGGTACCGGTGAGGCAGGCGGTGACCAGCAGCTGCTCGCTCACGGCCACGCCGGAGCAGGACGCGTCGGCCGGCTTCCACTGCACGATCGGGTCGGTGTACTTCGGGTTGTGCGCGATCCCGTCCACCGCCGGCCAGCCGTAGTTCCCGCCCGCGGTGACCAGGTCCAGCTCGTCCCAGCCGTCCGGCCCGGAGTCGGTGGCGTACAGTCGCTTGCCCGGGTCCCAGGCCAGTCCCTGCACGTCCCGGTAGCCCAGCGCGTAGACCAGCGTGCCGTACGGGTTGCCCGGTGCCGGCTTGCCCGCGGTGGTGAACCGCAGCACCTTGCCGGCCAGGTTGGCCTTGTCCTGCGCGGCGGCCCGGTTGCCGGCGTCGCCGGTGCCCGCGTACAGGAAGCCGTCCGGCCCGAACGCCAGCCGCCCGCCGTTGTCCGCGGTGCCGTGCGGGATGCCGGTCACGATCGGGGTCAGCCCGCCGCCCAGCTTGAGCGAGGCGATCCGGTTGTCCTTGGCGGTGGAGTAGTACACGTACAACGTCTGGTCGGTCTTGTAGTCGGGGGAGACGGCGATGCCGAGCAGCCCGCCGTCGCCGCCGGGTACCGCCTCGGCCACGGTCTGCGCGGTGGTCACCTGCAGCCCGTCCGGCGCCGGATCCGGGCCCACCTTGAGGATCTTGCCCGAGTCCCGTTCTGTTACCAAACCGGTACCATCGGGCAGGAAAGCCACGCCCCACGGCACGGTGAGGTGCTTCGCCACCACCTCCACGGTGGTCTCCACCGCATCAGAGTTGTCGCTGGCGGTAGCGGACGGGCTCGGCAGGTTGGGCGGCGCCCCGGACTGGTCGGGCGGGGGCTGGCCGAAGCTGCAGCCGGCGAGCAGCGTCGCGGCAGCCAGGCCGCCACCGAGGGCCGCGCCACGGGCGCGCCGGCGGCCCGACCGCGAGATCAACGATCGAATCCCGGCAGGGGTCACGCGACCAGACTAGCCGCGCTCCCTCAATGCCCCGTCCCCACCGCTATCGTCGGTACCCGTGAAGGTGTGGATCGCTCACGACGAGGGCCGGGCGCTGCTGGGCGCCCTGCCCGCCCCGGTCACGGTCGAGGTGCTGCGCTCGCCCACCGACCCGCTGCCGGCCGATCCCGCCGACGTGGAGTTCTGGGTACCCCCCTTCCTGTCCACCGGCTCCACGGTGGCGCTGGCCGGCAAGATGACCGCGCTGCGGGTGGTGCAGCTGCTGTCCGCGGGCGCCGACGCGTGGGTGGGGCGGCTGGCGGACGGGGTGACCCTGTGTGACGCGCGGGGCGTGCACTCGTCGTCCACGTCGGAGTGGGCGATGACCGCGATCCTCGCGTACCTGCGGGCGTTCCCGGCGTTCATCCGGGACCAGGCGGCCCGGCACTGGACCCGCGGGGTCTACACGCCCACCGACGAGCTGGCCGACAAGCACGTGCTGATCATCGGGGCCGGTGCGATCGGGGAGGCGCTGGCGGCCCGGCTGGCCCCGTTCGAGGTCACCGTGACCAGCGTGGCGCGTACCGCCCGGCCGGGCGTGGCGGGTGTCGAGTCGCTGCCCGAGCTGCTGCCCGCGGCCGACGTGGTGGTGCTGCTGGTGCCGCTCACCGAGCAGACCCGGGGCCTGGTGGACGCGGCCTTCCTGGCCCGGATGCGGGACGGCGCGCTGCTGGTGAACGCGGCGCGCGGCCCGGTGGTGGACACCGCGGCGCTGACCGCCGAGCTGGCGGGTGGGCGGCTCGCGGCCGCCGTCGACGTCACCGATCCGGAGCCGCTGCCCCCGGACCATCCTCTGTGGACGATGCCGAACTTCCTGTTGACGCCGCACGTGGCCGGGTCGGTACGCGACGTGTTCCGGCGCGGGTACCGGCTGGCCGCCGAGCAGATCCGCCGGCACCTGGCCGGTGAGGCGCTGATCAACGTGGTACGCGACGGCTACTGATCCCCGTCCGCCGCGTCGAACTGCTGTCCACCGGCGGCGACCAGGCGGGGCAGGTCGGCGGGGCTGACGGCGGGCAGCGGTACCACGGCCCCGCTGGTGAGGGTGGCCCGTACCCGCCGGTCGGCATGGACGAACCCGCTGATCTGGCGCCAGGGCAGCAGCCGGTTGCCGAACAGCGCGCGTACCGACACGCCGGCGGGGTCGGCGTCGGTACCGGCGCGCCAGCCCCAGAACCCGACCGCGAGCGGTACCAGCAGCAGCGGCGCCAGGTACCAGCGGGTGCTGGCCAGCGGGATCGCGGCGAAGAAGGCGACCAGCCCGGCCAGCGGGATGGCTCCACTGTGCCGGAACCTGACCCGGGTCGGCGTGCCCTGCTGTGTCACGGGCACATCCTCGCACCCGTCACACCGGTGAGTGTTCCCGGTCGGGGGAGTCATTTCTGTCGTGGGCCCGGAGCATACTGCCCGGGTGAGCACGAGGCTGAGGGAGCATGATGGGAACTCTTCTCGCAATCGGTACAGGTAAAGGGCTGTTCCTGGCCCGGGGCGACAACGACCGCAAGACCTGGGAAATCTCCGGTCCGCACTTCGCGATGACCGGCATCTACGCCATCGGCATCGACAAGCGGCGCGGCGCGCCCCGGGTGCTGGTCGGCGCCACCAGCTCGCACTTCGGCCCCACCGTCGCGGTCAGTGACGATCTGGGCGCGAGCTGGCGGGAGCCGGAGCGCCCGCCGGTCGCCTTCCCGGAGCGCACCGGCACCGCGCTGGAGCGGGTCTGGCAGCTGGCCCCAGGGCCGGCCGGCCAGCCGGACCGGATCTACGCGGGTACCCAGCCGTCCGCGCTGTTCGTCTCCGACGACGGCGGGGCCAGCTTCACCTTCGTGGACGCCCTGTGGGACCACCCGCACCGGGAGAACTGGGGCGCGGGCTTCGGCGGCCAGGCCATCCACACCGTGCTGCCGCACCCGCACGACCCGGCGTCGGTACTGGTCGCGATGTCCTCGGGCGGCGTGTACCGCAGCGGCGACGGCGGGGCGAGCTGGACGGCGAGCAACACCGGGATCATGGCGTACTTCCTGCCCGACCCGTTCCCCGAGTACGGGCAGTGCGTGCACAAGGTGGCCCGTGACCCGGCCGCCCCCGACCGGCTGTACGCGCAGAACCACCACGGCGTGTACCGCTCCGAGGACGGCGGCACCACCTGGGACTCGATCGCGGACGGGCTGCCCGCCGACTTCGGCTTCCCGATGGTGGCCCACCCGCACCGGGCGGGTGTGATCTACAACTTCCCGTTGCAGGCCGACGGCGAGCGGTTCCCGCCGGGCAAGCGCTGCGCGGTGTACCGGTCGGCGGACGCGGGCCGCAGTTGGGAGGCGCTCACCGAGGGACTGCCGGCGGATCCGTTCTACCCGTCCGTCCTGCGCGACGCGATGTGCGTGGACGACGCCGGTACCGCGGGCGTCTACTTCGGCACCCGGTCCGGCGAGGTCTACGCCAGCCGGGACGAGGGCGACTCGTGGGCCCTGGTCACCGCGCACCTGCCCGACGTGCTGTGCGTACGGGCCGTCCAGGTGTGAGCCGTGTCCATCCTGGTGCTGCTGCCGGGCGTGCTGCGGGCTGAGGCCGGCGGCGCGAGCCGGCTGGAGGTGGAGGCGTCGGGCACGCTCGGCGCGGTGCTGGACGAGGTGGGCCAGCGCTGGCCCCGGCTGGAGCGCCGGATCCGGGACGAGCGCGGTGAGCTGCGCCGGCACGTCAACGTGTACGTCAACGGCGAGGACTGCCGTGGCTTGTCCGGACAGGCCACGGCAGTCCCCGCCGGCGCGGAGATCCAGGTACTCCCGTCAATAGCGGGCGGCTGACGTCACGCGGTGTACCCGGGCATGGGGTAGCCAGCCAGCAGGTCGCGGACCTCGCCGGCGATCTTGTCCAGGGCGGCCTCGTCGTTCGCGCTGGCCGCCCGGATCGCCTCGTCCATCCACGCGGCGACCTGCGGCATCTGCTGCTCGGTCAGGCCCCGAGTGGTGAGCGCCGGCGTGCCCAGGCGGATGCCCGACGGGTTCCACGGCTTGCGCGGGTCGAACGGCACCGTGTTGAAGTTCAGCTCGATGCCGGCCCTGTCCAGCGCCTTGGCGGCGGGCTTGCCCTCGATGCCCTTGTTCGTCAGGTCGATCAGGATCAGGTGGTTGTCCGTGCCGCCGGAGACCAGGTCGAAGCCGTGCCCGGTGAGCGCCGTGGCGAGCGCCTTCGCGTTGGCCACGATCTGGGCGGCGTAGGTGCGGAAGGAGGGCTGGGCCGCCTCGTGCAGCGCGACCGCGATACCGGCCGTGGTGTGGTCGTGCGGGCCGCCCTGGAGGCCGGGGAAGATCGCCTTGTCGATGGCGGTGGCGTGCTCGGCCGTGGTCATCAGCATGGCGCCGCGCGGCCCGCGCAGCGTCTTGTGCGTGGTGGTGGAGATGACGTCGGCGTACCCGACCGGGGACGGGTGCGCGCCACCGGCGATCAGGCCGGCGATGTGCGCGATGTCGGCCGCCAGCAGCGCGCCCACCTCGTGTGCGATCTGCGCGAACGCCGGGAAGTCGATGGTGCGCGGGATCGCGGTACCGCCGCAGAAGATCACCTTCGGCCGGTGCTCGCGCGCCAGGTCGCGTACCTGGTCCAGGTCGATCCGGCCGGTCTGGCGGCCCACCCCGTAGTGCACCGGGCGGAACCACTTGCCGCTGACCGACACCGGCGAGCCGTGCGTGAGGTGGCCGCCGTGCGGCAGCTCCAGCGACAGGAACGTGTCACCCGGCGTCATGAACGCGAGGTAGATGGCGAGGTTCGCGGGGGAGCCGGAGTACGGCTGCACGTTCGCGTGGTCCACGCCGAAGAGGGCCTCGGCGCGCTTGGCCGCGAGCGTCTCGATCGGGTCGACGAACTGCTGGCCCTCGTAGTACCGCTTGCCCGCGTACCCCTCGGAGTACTTGTTGGTCAGCACCGAGCCGGTGGCCTCCAGCACCGCCGTGGAAACGTAGTTCTCCGACGGGATCATGCGCAGCTTGTCGTGCTGGCGCTGGGCCTCGCCCTCGATCAGCGCGGCCAGTTCCGGGTCACTCGCGGCAAGGTGTGGGATCGGTGGTACGTGCATGGCTCTGCCCCCTCGCGGGTTGATGGACACCCAGGCGCGCGGTGCCGCTGCCGTGTCGCTCCCCGGTGGTCGCTTCCACCTCTAGGCGCCAGTCGCTTGAGACGCACTGATCGTAGCGGGCGCCCTGATCCATCACGCGGCCTGGTGAACTTACCCGATTAGTACCAATACCGGGCATAAAGACGGGGAAACTGGGCCGGTGCGAATGACGTACCGGACAAAGCTCTTCCATGCCCTCGCGGCCTGCGGTGTCGCATTGCTGACCACGGTCCTCCCCGCGGCGCCGGTCTCCGCCCGTACCGCGGCGAACACCCGGCCGAACGTGCTCATCCTGCTGATGGACGACGCGCGTACCGGGATGACCTGGGTCATGCCCAAGGCCATGAGCTGGATGGGGGACGGCGGGACCTACTTCCCGAAGACCGTGGTCACCACGCCGAGCTGCTGCCCGAGCCGCTCCACCATCCTGTCCGGCCGGTACGCGCACAACACCCGGGTCACCCAGCAGACCGGGATCGGCAACCTGGACCACACCAGGACGCTCGAACACGACCTGAAGCTGGCCGGCTACCAGACCGCCGCGGTGGGCAAGCTGTTCAACGACTGGAACGTATCCACCCGGCCGCCGTACTTCGACCACTGGGCGCTGACCAACGGCGGGTACGACAACGCCCGGTTCGTGGTCGACGGCAAGGCGGTGACCGTGCCGTACTCGACCACGTTCATCGCGCAGCAGGTCAACCGGTACCTGGACGGGTTCGAGAGCCACGACGGCCAGCCCTGGCTCCTGTACGCCGGCTTCACCGCGCCGCACTCGCCGTTCACCCCGGAGCAGAAGTACGCGAACGTGTCGTACCCGTGGAGCGGCAACCCGGCGACCGCGGAGACCGACCGCTCGGACAAGCCGGCGTACGTGCGCCGGTTCAACTCCACGCTCGCCGCCGGTGCCGCCACCCGGCAGGCCATGCTGCGCACCATGCTCTCGGTGGACGACGCGGTGGACGCGATCCACCGACACCTCGACGCGCTGGGCGAGCAGAACACGCTGGTGTTCCTGCTCTCCGACAACGGCAAGTTCTTCGGCGAGCACAAGCTCGTGGAGAAGTTCATGCCCTACCTGCAGGCCGAGCAGGTGCCGCTGTACGTGCGCTGGCCGGGGCACACCACGGTGGCGCAGGACAACCGGATGGCCGCCAACCTGGACATCACGCCGACCGCGCTGGCCGCGGCCGGGGTACGGCCCAGTTACACCTACGACGGGCGGGACCTGCTCGCCCCGCCCAGCCGGACCCACCTGCTGTTCGAGTACTGGCGCGACCCGTCCAACGGCGCCGGCATCCCGAGCTGGGCCTCCACCTACGTCGCGGACCGGTACATCTACACGGAGATCTACAACGACGACGGTTCGGTGCTCGACCGCGAGTACTACAACCTGGCCAACGACCCGTGGCAGCTGACCAACCTGTTCCACGACGGGGTACCCGGTAACGACCCGGCCATCGGCCCGCTGTCCCGGGCGCTGGCCGCCGAGCGCGTGTGCGCCGGATCGGGCTGCCCCTGACCGAATCTCAGACGTCTATGGCCTGGATGACAGGTCCTCGACAGGCGCTGTTGTTTGGCTCTCCCGATCAGCAGGGTCGCTACCGCGGCCCGCGTACGAGGGAGGAGGCTGCGCATGGCACGCCATCGGGAGGACAGTGGCAACGACGCCTATGTGCGGCGGGTACACGATCGGGGGCTCCGGTTCGACCTGGGCGCCCTGTCGAGGCGGAGGATACTCGCGGCGCTCGGCGGCGCCGGGGCTCTCGCCGCCGCGGGAGGCGAGTTCCTCGTGGCCGGCGGCTCGGCCCAGGCGGCCGACTGCACGGCCGAGATCGAGTCGGAGACGGCCGGGCCGTACCCGGCGGACGGCACTAACGGCGTGGACATCCGTACCGGGTCCGGCATCGTCCGCAGCGATATCCGGACCTCGTTCGGCACCGGCAACACCGCGCCCGGGATCCCGCTCACGATCTCGCTCACGATCGAGGACCTGAGCTGCCAGCCGCTGACCGGTGCCGCCGTCTACCTGTGGCACTGCGACCGGGACGGCGAGTACTCCCTGTACTCGACCGCGATCGTCAACGAGGACTACCTGCGCGGCATCCAGCAGGCCGACAGCACCGGCACGGTGAGCTTCACCAGCATCTTCCCGGGCTGCTACGCGGGGCGCTGGCCGCACATCCACGTCGAGGTGTACTCGTCGCTCACCGACGCCACGAGCGGGCGCGGCCAGATCAGGAAGACGTCCCAGATCGCGCTGCCGCAGGACGTGGCGACCGAGGTGTACGCGACCACCGGGTACAGCGCGAGCGTGACCAACCTCAGCAAGGTCACGCTCGGGACGGACAGCGTCTTCGGCGACGACGCCGCGGCGCGCGAAATGGCGACCGTGACCGGCAGCGTGTCCGGCGGCCTCACCGCCCGGCTGCGGGCCACCGTCGATCCGACCGCCGTGCAGTCCGCGAACCCGCGGCCGACCGCGAGCCCGCTGCGCAGCGGGAATCCGGTGGCCAGTGGCAACCCGGTGCCGGGCGGGAGCGCACAACCGACCGCCGCCCCGCAGCCCACCGGCGGCGGCCCCACCACCGGCCAGAAGTGGTGACGGAACGGCTCACGCCCTGCCCCTCACCCGCGCCGCGGGTGAGGGGCAGGCACGCTCAGTCGGGTACCCGCCGGTACGCGCCGTCGCTCGCGCTGGTCGCCATCGAGGCGTACGCGCGCAGCGCGGCGGACACCGGCCGCTGCCGGTCGACCGGCGCGTACGGGCGGTCCCGCTTCTCCTGCGCGATCCGGCGCGCCTGGAGCACATCCTCGGGTACGGCCAGCCGCATCGAGCGGGCCGGGATGTCGATCTCGATCGGGTCGCCCTCCTCGACCAGGGCGATGAGCCCGCCGCTGGCCGCCTCCGGTGAGATGTGCCCGATGGACAGCCCGCTGGTGCCGCCGGAGAAGCGGCCGTCGGTGACCAGCGCGCACGCCTTGCCCAGCCCGCGACCCTTCAGGAACGAGGTCGGGTAGAGCATCTCCTGCATGCCCGGGCCGCCCTTGGGCCCCTCGTACCGGATGACCACCACGTCGCCGGCCTTCACCTGGTCCGCGAGGATGCCGGAGACCGCCGCCTCCTGGGACTCGAAGACGCGGGCCGGTCCGGTGAACCGCCACACCTCCTCCGGTACCCCCGCGGTCTTCACCACGGCACCCTCGGGCGCCAGGTTGCCGAACAGGATGGCCAGCCCGCCGTCCGCGGTGTACGCGTGCGCCGCGTCCCGGATGCAGCCACCGGCCGCGTCGGTGTCCAGCCGGTCCCACCGGTTGGTGGTGGAGAACGGTTCGGTGGTGCGTACCCCGCCCGGCGCCGCGTGGAACAGCTCCTCCGCCTCGGGCGCGGGTGCCTCGGCGCGTACGTCCCATGTGGACAGCCATTCGTCCATAGTGGACGCGTGTACCGTCACCACGTCGCGATGCAACAGCCCGGCCCGGTCCAGTTCGCCGAGGATGGCCGGGATGCCACCGGCCCGGTGCACATCCTCCATGTGGTACGTCGAGGACGGCGCCACCTTGGCCAGGCACGGTACCCGCCGGGACACCGCGTCGATGTCCCGCACGCCGAAGTCCAGGCCGGCCTCGCGGGCGGCGGCCAGCAGGTGCAGCACCGTGTTGGTCGAGCCGCCCATGGCGACGTCCAGCGCCATCGCGTTCTCGAAGGCGTGCCGGCTCGCGATCGTCCGGGGCAGCACGGCGGCGTCGTCGAGGTCGTACCAGCGGTGCGCGAGGTCCACCACGATGCGGCCGGCCCGCTCGAACAGGGCCTTGCGGGCGGCGTGGGTGGCCAGTGTGGAGCCGTTGCCCGGCAGCGCCAGGCCGATCGCCTCGGTCAGGCAGTTCATCGAGTTCGCGGTGAACATGCCGGAGCAGGAGCCGCAGGTCGGGCACGCGGAGCGCTCGATCTCGTCGAGCTGGGCGTCGGTCACCTTGTCGTTGGACGAGGCGATCATCGCGTCGATCAGGTCGATGCGGGAGTGCACGATGCCCTCGATCGCCACGGTCTTGCCGGCCTCCATCGGGCCACCGGAGACGAACACGGTCGGGATGTTCAGCCGCATGGCCGCGATCAGCATGCCCGGCGTGATCTTGTCGCAGTTGGATATGCACACCAGGGCGTCGGCGCAGTGCGCGTTGACCATGTACTCCACCGCGTCGGCGATCAGCTCGCGGCTGGGCAGCGAGTAGAGCATGCCGCCGTGCCCCATAGCGATGCCGTCGTCCACCGCGATGGTGTTGAACTCGCGGCCCACCCCGCCCGCCTCGGCGATCGCGCCGGCGACCAGTTGGCCGAGGTCCTTGAGGTGCACGTGCCCGGGTACGAACTGGGTGAAGCTGTTGGCGATGGCGACGATCGGCTTGCCGAAATCGGCGTCCGTCATGCCGGTCGCGCGCCACAGGGCGCGCGCGCCGGCCATGGTGCGACCGTGCGTAGAGGTCTTCGACCGCAGTTCAGGCATGCCCACCAGTCTGGCACGCCGCCCGCGGACGACGCGCGGCGCCGTCGGCGGCGTGGCGGCGCCGGCCGCGACATAACTGTCCTGACGGACAGGATGTCCCCCCAAGTGTGGTACCCATCGGGCACAGTTGACTCGTGCGCCTCACCGTCGGCCTCACGGTCGCCGCGTCGGCCA
>DATEJJ010000810.1:0-4303 GCA_035278125.1 Rugosimonospora sp. | reverse complement strand
CGGATCTCGTCTCTTCGGTTTCGGCTGGACCCGACCGCCGGTCCGGTCCGGCCTCGGCGCCCCGGCCCACTGGACCACGCCTGCGCCGGCCTCCGCCCAGGTCCTCCTCGACCTCGGCGGCCAGGCCGGCGCGGGTGCGCTCGGCGGTCGGCAGCGTGCCGCTCGCGTCGGTGGGGATGTCCAGATCGGTGAACAGGTACGGCGACGTGTGGTAGGTCTCCGGCGGCTCGGGCAGATCCAGCCCGAGCGACTTGTCGATCAGCCGCCAGCGCGGCATGTCCTCCCAGTCCACGAACGTCACCGCGACGCCGGTGGCGCCGGCCCGGCCGGTGCGGCCGATGCGGTGCGTGTACGTGTCGGGGTCCTCCGGGCAGTCGTAGTTGATGACGTGTGTGACTCCGGTCACGTCCAGCCCGCGGGCGGCCACGTCGGTCGCCACGAGCACGTCCACCTTCCCCGCCCGGAACGCGCGCAGCGCCCGCTCGCGCGCGCCCTGCCCGAGGTCGCCGTGTACCGCCGCCGCCGCGAAGCCGCGGAAGTCGAGGTCCTGCGAGACCCGGTCGGCGCTGCGCTTGGTCCGGCAGAAGATCATGGTGAGGCCACGCCCGCGCGCTTGCAGGATCCGGGCCACGATCTCCAGTTTGTTGAGCGAGTGGGTGCGGTAGATGATCTGCTCGGTCTGCGGCGAGGGGCCGGTCTCCGCGGTGTGCCCGGCGTGGATGGTGACCGGGTGCCGGAGGAACCGGCGGGCCAGGGCCACGATCGGCTCGGGCATGGTGGCGGAGAACAGCATCGTCTGCCGGTCGCCGGGCAGCATCGACAGGATCTTCTCGACGTCGTCGAGGAAGCCCAGGTCGAGCATGCGGTCGGCCTCGTCCAGCACCAGCGTGCGGATGCCGTCCAGCTTGAGCTGCTTGCTCTTGGCCAGGTCGAGCAGCCGCCCCGGGGTGCCGACCACCAGTTCGACGCCCTTGCGCAGCGCCTCGGTCTGCGGCTCGTACGCGACACCGCCGTAGATGGGCAGCACGCGTACCCCGCGCCGGCTACCCGCCGCCGCGATGTCCCGGGCCACCTGCAGGCCCAGCTCCCGGGTGGGTACCACGACCAGGGCCTGCGGCCGGCCGTCGCCGCCCTCGCCCGGGGCGAGGAGGCGCTCCAGCAGGGGTACGCCGAAGCCCAGCGTCTTGCCGGTACCGGTGGGCGCCTGCCCGATGAGGTCGGTACCGCGCAGCGCGATCGGGATCGCGTACTCCTGGATGGCGAATGCGTGGGTGATGCCGGCGGTGGCGAGCGCGTCCACGGTTTCCGGGCGCGCGCCTAGCTCGGCGAAGGTGGGACTGTCTGGGCGCACGGGGGCGCCGCCGGTCAACTCTGGGCCGGTAGTACCTGGTTCGATCGTCATTGGGTCGTGGGGTGTCCTTCTGCCGGTGCGCCCCATCGTCGAAGTCCCCAGGGCGCCTGTGAGATGTGGTGCGGGCCACACGCGACAGTCGGCGTCGCGGGCCGCGCGTCTGGGGCCTGGACGCCCGCCCTGCGCCGCGAGGTGCGGGCCGGGGATGCGGTAGCGCGTCCAGACTGCATTAGTAGATCCCATCTTACCTGGTCACCGGGTGTTACGCACAAATCGTCTGCGGGAGGGGACCGGATGACCCTTTGTGATCACCGAGTAGCGTAAGCACGTGCCCGAGTCCGGTCTGCCCCCAGACGCCGTTGTCGACCTGCTCGCCCTGCTGGCCTACGGCGAACTGCAGGCGTTCGACCAGATGGCCGCCGACGCGCGGCTCGCGCCCGACCTGCACCGCCGGGCCGTGCTGAGCGTGATGGCGGCCGCGGAGATCGACAACTACCGGCGCCTGGAGCGCCGCCTCGTCGAGCTGGGCGCCGAGCCGGAGGAGGCGATGCGCCCGTTCGTCTCGGCCCTGCGCGAGTACCACGACCAGACGCAGCCCAAGGACTGGCTGGAGGCGCTGGCCAAGGCGTACGTGGGCGACGGCGTGGCGGACGACTTCTACCGCGAGGTGGCCGCGTTCCTCGGCGAGCCGGACCGCACCCTGGTGCTGGAGGTGCTGCACGACAGCCAGTACGCCGAGTTCGCCGCGCAGGAGTTGCGCGACGCGATCGAGGCGGACCCCAAGGTGGCCAACCGGATGTCCATGTGGGCACGCCGGCTGGTCGGCGAGGGCCTGTCCCAGGCGCAGCGGGTCGCGGTGGAGCGGCCGGCGCTGGCCGTGCTGATCGTCACCGGCTCCGGCGACCTGGCCGGGGTACAGGCGCTGCTGAAGCGGCTCACCACGGCGCACACCGCGCGGATGGAGAGCGTGGGCCTCAACAACTGAGCCCGGCCTGGATCAGGAGGCGGTGAACCCCACCGGCCGGGGGGCCGCCTCGGCGATCTCGATGTACGCCAGCTTGTCCACCGGTACGATCACCCGCCGGCCACGGTCGTCCACGAGGCTCAGCGTGCCGGAACCCCGACCCAGCGCGTCGGTCACGGCCTCCTCGACCTCCGCCGGCGTCTGGGCGCTCTCCAGCACCAGTTCGCGCGGGGCGAACTGAACGCCGATCTTGACCTCCACGTGCTCCTCCTCCGGACGGGATGGCGTAAGGCTATCTGATCGTGAGCGCGGCCCGATCGGGGCACGCCCGTGGTGTACGGCGGCGGCATCCGTGCCCGGGGACCGGTGCCGACCCGCCGCGCTCAGCCCGCCCTCCCCGGCCGCCCGGCCCGGCCGGTACGCGGCTCGGGCGGCGCCGGCTTCGCCGGTACCCCCTCCTGCGGCGCCGGTTTCGCGGTTACCGCTTTCGGCGCTGGTACGGGTGCGGTACTGGTCGCCGCGTCGAGATGGATCTCGGCGTGCCCCTCGCCGTGCATCGGGAAGCTGGCGATACCGCGCCAGGCGAGCGTGGTCAGCAGCGCCTCGGCCGCCTCGCGCGGGAACTGCCGCCCGCCGGCCAGCCAGAACTGCGCGGACGTGGCCGCCGCGCCGACCAGACCGGCCGCGAGCAGCTCAGCCGGGGCGCGCGGGACGCCGGTATCCGCCATGATCGTTTCCGTGATGGCGTCGATGCACGCCTTCTCCACCCGGTCCACCCGTTCCCGAACGGACGGGTCATTACGCAGGTCGGACTCGAAGATGAGGCGGAATGCCTCACTCTCGTGGTCGACGAACTCGTAGTACGCCCGCATTGCCCCGCTTACCCGTTCCTTATTGTCGGGGGTCGCGGTCATGGCCGAACGGACGTTGCCGATCAACACCTCACAATGCGTGTCCAGCAGCGCGAGGTAAAGTTCGAGCTTTCCAGGAAAGTGCTGGTAGAGGACTGGTTTCGAAACACCGGCCCGGTCCGCGATGTCGTCCATGGCCGCCGCGTGGTAGCCCTGTGCGACGAAGACCTCCTGCGCCGCCGCCAGCAGTTGTTTGCGGCGGGCTGAGCGGGGCAGCCGGACCGGGCGGCCAGCAGCCTGCAAATCGCTCGTCGCCGCCATCTGCTACCTCCTGGAATGCTTAAAGCCATGAGATCCATCACGCTGACCGGTTAACGGCTCTACCTGAACACGGTAGCCTCACCTGAGACGACCGAGGAGCGCGCGGTGGACGAAACAGGGCAGCCCGGCACCGAACCGGCTCGGGTTAACGGAAACGGCGCCGGTAACAGCGCTGTGCCCGGATACTCGTCCGCGTGGCGGACCGGCGCCGACGCGTCCCGCCCCGAGTCCGCTCCGCCCGCTGCCGATACCCCTGGTTCGCTGGTCGATCTCGTCCGTCCCACCGTCCCGTCGCCGTCCGGCGATGCCTCCTGGTCGCCGTCGGCCGACGCCATTTTGGAGCCGACCACGTCGCCTTTTGCCTCGCCATGGCGTTCTCCACTGCCCGCGGTGCCGCACGGCCGCGCCGAGGTGTACCCACGTTATGAGATGCTCGCTCCGGTCAGCCCGGTCGTACCGCCGTCGACCGCAGCACCGGTGGAGCGGCTCGACGTGGATGGATACCACCTCCGCGCGTACGACTCGGACGCCGATCTATACGGGGAGGATCTCGGACCGGTGGCCGCCGACAGGGACCGCGAGGAATGGACCGCGCCGTGGGCTCCGGCCCAGCGCGACCGGTCCACCGCAGAGCCGTACCGGCAACCGCCCGCGCCGCCGCGCTTCCAGCCGCCGGCGCCGGGCTTCCAGCCGCCCAGCCAGTACCAGCCGGCCGGGTCGCTGGACTCGGTGCTCGACGACCTGCCGGCCCTGGCACGGGCGACCGCGGCGAGCCAGGCGGAGCAGGCCCGCACCGAGCAGGCCCGCACCGAACTA
>DATEJJ010000809.1:0-13609 GCA_035278125.1 Rugosimonospora sp. | reverse complement strand
GTGCTGCGCCTCGCGCTGGCCGAGACCGGCCGGGACCTGCTGGGCGAGGCGGTCGGCTGGTGCCGGGACTTCCTCGCCTCCCGGCACAGCGGCGGGCAGCGGCTCAGCGCCCACCCGCAGGTGGCGCACCAGCTGGCCGTGCTGGTGGCCCGCGCCGCCGCGCTGCGCCAGGTCGACCTGCCGCTCACCCTGGCCGAGCAGGCCGGCCGGGCCTGGTGGGTACGCGAGGCCGACGAACTCGCGTACGGCCTGATCCACCTCGCCGGCGGCCGGTCCGTCCTGTGTGGACAGATGGTGCAGCTGCGGACCGCCCTGCTGTACGCCAACCGCGTCTACCTGGGAGGTACGCCGTGCCACCCCTGAACCCCGACCGGTTCACCGCCCGGTACGGGCCCGAGTGGCTCGCCGCCGCGTGCTGGTACCGGGACTGCGCCACGGTGGTACCCGACGACCCGGACCGGGTGCTGCGCCACCTCGACCACCCGGCGGTGGCCCAGAAGATCGAGGCCGAGTTCGCCGCCGACACCCGCCGCCGCGCGAGCATGTTCGAGGCGCTCAGCTACGGCGACCCGAGCTTCCTGCTCACCACGCCCGGCCCGTCCCTGTCCGGGGTGCTGCTGCAGGCGCTGGGTACCCCGCGGCAGCGCGACGAGTTCCAGCGCTTCGTCACCGGTACCCGGTGCCGCACCTTCTTCGCCGTCACCGAACCCGCCCGCGGCTCGGACGCCGCACACCTGGAGACGACCCTGCGCGACGGGCGGCTGGACGGGGAGAAGCTGCTGTTCGGCAACGGCGCCTCGGCCCCGATCGGGACCGTACTGGCCCGCGCCGAGGCCGGACCGCTGGGCCTGGTCGCCATCCTGCTCACCCCGGACCTGCTCGCCTGCGACGCGGTACACCGCCGGGTGCTGGACATGTTCGCGATGCCCGGGGCGCAGCTGGCCCACCTGCGCCTGGACGGGCTGCGGGTACCGGCGCAGGCGGTGCTCGGCAGCCACCTCAAGGCGGCCGAGCGGGGCATGATGGGCATGCTCACCACCTTCCACCGGTTCCGCCCCGGGGTGGCCGCGATGGCGCTGGGCCACGGGCAGGCGGTCGTCGACTACGTCCGGGACCAGGTGGACCCCGGGTACCCGACGCTGGACCGGTTCGACGCGATGCTGGCCCAGGCACGCGCGCTGAACGCGGCCGCCGCGCGCGAGGTGGACGCCGACCCGCTGCGCGGGGCGCTGGCGTCGCTGGCCAAGCAGCGGGCCACCGCGGCGACCGAGGAGATCGTGGTCGCGCTGAGCCGGGACCTGCCGCTGCCGGCGCTGTTCGACCACCCGTGGCTGGCCCGCGCGCTGACCGACGCGTTCGCGTTCGAGTTCATGGAGGGGACCACCCCGATCCAGCTGTCCAATGTGCACAGTGGCTACCTGCGCCGGGAGGTGGCGGTATGAGCACCATGACGTCGAACCGCGCGGCACCGCCGGTGCTCGGGCCGGTGCTGGCGATCGCGGTACCGGTGCTGCTGTCCTCGCTGGCCAGCCTGGTCGCTCCGGTACTCAACGTCGGCGTGATCGGCCGGTTCGACCCGGCCTACCTGTACCCGCTGGCGCTGGCGGTACCGGTGATCCTGCTGCAGAACTCCGTCAACGAGAGCCTGCGCGTGTCCTCGGTGGCCTTCGCCGCGCAGGCGTCCGGCAGCGGGGACCTGTCCGGGTACGCCCGCCGGCAGCGCGCCGTGCTGTGCATCGGGGTGGCCGTCAACCTGGGGCTGGCGCTGCTGTTCCTGGCCGGGCACCGGCTGTTCCTGGACCTGTTCGCGGTACCCGCGGACCGCCGCGGCCTGGTCTACGCGTTCATCCAGCTCAATATCCTCGTCGGCACCCTGCTGCTGGTCAGCGTGACGCTCATGTCCAGCCTGTACGGCTTCCGCCAGGTGCGCGCGGTCACCGCCGGTACCGTGGTCAGCCTCGGCGCCGGTGTGGTGCTGACCGCGATCCTGGTGCACTGGCTGGGCATCTTCGCGTTGCCGGCCTCCACCGCGGGCACCGCGACCGCGACCGCCGCCTGGGCCTCGCGCCGCCTGGCCCGGGTCGGGGTGCGGCCCTGGTCGCGGATCGGGGTGCGCAATCCGGTGCTCTGGTCGTGGCGGGCGGTACGGCGCATCAGCGGCCCGGTCAGCCTGGGCTACCTGCTGCTGTTCGCGAACGGGTTGGTGCTGACCCGGATCCTGGCCGGGTTCTCCCCCACCGTGGTGGCCGGCTACGGCATCGCGTACCGCATCCAGAATCTCGCCCTGATGCCGGCCATCGCGATCGGCGTGGGCCTCGGGATCACCGTCAACCGGCTGGCCGCCCAGGAGCAGGACGGGCGGATCGGGCCGTCGGTGACGGCGGCGCTGGCCCTGTCCGCGTCGCTGTTCGTGGTGCTGGGGGTGGCGGCCTGGCTGGGCCGCGACGCCGGCGCCGGGCTGCTCACCGGCGACCCGGCGGTGGCGCACGCGGCCGCCGCCTACTTCGCCCGGCTGGCGCCGGCCTACCTGATCGCCGGGCCGCTGCTGACCCTGTCCATCTTCCTGGAGGAGACCGGCAACGGGCTGCGCGCGCTGGTGCTCAACGCCGCGCTGAGCGCGGTGCAGCTGGGCGCGGCGGCGTGGCTGGCCCGCACCGGCCACCCGCTGTCGCAGGTGTACCTCGCCATCGCCGCGGCCTACCTGCCCGCTGCCGTCTTCGTCATCCGCGAACTGCGCCGCGCCCGCCGTCTCGGCCGGCGGATCAGCGCCATCCCGAACTCGTGAAGGGCACAACCATGCGCCGATCGTTGTACGACGTCCTCACCGCGTCCGTGGCCCGTACCCCGGACAAGGTCGCGCTGGTCGAGGGGCGGACGCAGCTGACCTACCGGGAACTCGCGGCGCGGGTCACCGGGCTGGCCGGTCGGCTGCAGGCCGGTGGGGTACGCCGCGGCGCCCGGGTGGTGGTCTGCGCCGGCAACCGCGCCGAGACGGTCACCGGGTTCTGGGCCGCGCTGGCCGCCGGTGGGGTGGCCGTGGTCATCAACCACGAGCAGCGCCCGGAGCGGGTGCGGTACGTGATCGCGGACTGTGCCGCCACCGCCGTGGTGGCGCTGGCCCCGATGGCGGAGGCGCTGACCGACCTGGGGCTGCCGCCCTCGGTGCGCACCGTGCTGGGGGTGGCGGCCGGGGACACCACCTTCGCCGGGGAGGCGCAGCCGGCCCCGGTGATCAGCGAGGACCTGGCCGCGCTGGTGTACACCTCCGGCTCCACCGGGGACGCGAAGGGCGTGATGCTCAGCCACGCCAACATGCTCGCCGCGCTGGACTCCCTCAACGAGTACCTGCGCAACACCCCGGACGACGTGTTCCTCTGCGCGCTGCCGCTCGCCTTCGACTACGGCCTGTACCAGATGATCATGGCGGTGTCCCAGGGCGCGACGCTGGTGCTGGAGCGCGACATGAGCCTGCCGCTGCAACTGCTCAAGGACATCGCCCGCCACCGCTGCACGGTGCTGCCCGGGGTGCCGGTGCTGTTCGACCTGCTGGAGCAGTTCAGCCGGTTCGGCATGCCGGACGTGAGCAGCGTGCGCTGCCTGACCAACACCGGCGCGGCGCTGCTGCCCCGGCACATCGCCGCGATCCGCCGGCTGTTCCCCGGCGCCGACATCTACTCGATGTACGGGGTCACCGAGTGCAAGCGCTGCACCTACCTGCCACCCGACCTGCTGGACCTCAAGCCGGGCAGCGTCGGCATGGCCATCCCCAACACCGAGATCCTGGTGGTGGACGAGCACGACCGGCCCTGCGCGCCGTACCAGGTGGGGCAGCTGGTGGTGCGCGGCGCCACGGTCATGCAGGGCTACTGGGGCCTGCCCGAGGAGACCGCCCACAAGATCCGCGAGCATCCGGTACGCGGCGGGCGCTGCCTCTACACCGGCGACTACGGCTACGTGGACAAGGACGGGGACTTCTACTTCAAGGGCCGGATGGACGAGGTCGTCAAGGTACGCGGCCGCAAGCTGATCCCGCGCGACATCGAGGACGTGCTGCGCGGCGTACCCGGGGTCACCGAGGCCAGCGTGGTGTGCGTGGCGCTGGAGGACGGCAACCACGACATCGCCGCGTTCGTCGCGGCCGAGGCCGACCGGGTGGACGTACCCGGGCTGCGCGCCGGCTGCCGGGCCGGGCTGGAGAGCTACCAGCTGCCCACCCGCTTCGTGGTGCTGCCCGCGCTGCCCCGCAACGCCAACGGCAAGGTGGACAAGCCGGAGCTGCTGCGCCAGTACCCGGCCATGGCCGCCCTGGCGGTGGGTACCCCGTGCTGACCCTGACCGCCGTGGAGACCGTGGTACCCGCGCGGCGGCCCAGCCTGTTCAGCCTCGCCGACCGGTACGACATGACCCCGGCCGAGCTGATGGTCTTCCACCGCATCTACGGGCTGGACCGGGTACCCGTGTGGGACTCGGACACCGCGTCGCTGGCCGAGGCGAGCGTGGCCAACCTGCTGCGAACCTCCCGTGTGGACACTGCCCGGGTACGGTGGCTGGTGCACGCGCACACCGGTACCCAGCAGGACGTGGTGGGCCGGGCCAGCCTGGTGCGCATCTGCCGGCGGCTCGGGCTGGACCGGGCCCAGCCGCTGGGCATGACCACCAACAACTGCGCCTCCACCGTGTCCGCCATCCGGGTGGTGGACCGGCTGCTGCACGGCGCGCCCGACACCGACGTGGCCGTGGTGGTCAGCGCCGACGTGGCGTTCACCCCGATCATGCAGGTGATCCCGAACAGCTCGGTGACCGGCGACGCGGGTGCGGCCTGCCTGTTCAGCCGCAGCGGTCCCGGGCACCGCATCCTGTCCAGCACCCTGGACACGTACGGGCAGCACGCCGCCTGCCAGTGGCAGGACGACACCACCAACGCCGAGTTCGAGACCGAGTACCCGCGCCGCCTGGCCGCCGTGATGAACCGGGCCCTGGCGCAGGCCGGACTGTCCTGGCCGGACATCCGCCTGGTGCTGCCGCACAACGTCAACACGTTCTCCTGGAAGCGGGTGGCCGCGCACGCCGGCATCCCGATCGACCTGGTCCACCTGGACCAGGTGCCGCAGACCGCGCACTGCTTCGGCGCCGACATCTTCCTGAACCTGGCGGCCGTCAGCCGCAGCGGCACGCTGCGCCCGCGCGACCGGGTCATGCTGGCCACGGTCGGGCTGGGCGCGGTGTTCGCCGCCGTCGTCCTCGAATACGGGAGCTGCCCATGAACGCCCTGCGCGACCGGCTGCTCGCCGCCGCCGGCCGGTACCCCGACCGGACCGCCCTGTGGGTGGCGGGCCACCGGTACACCTACCGCGAACTGTTCGCCCGGGCCGCTGCGGTGGCCGGCCGGCTCGACCGGCGGGAGGAGCCGTTCTGCCTGGTGTACTGCGGCAAGAACCTCACGCGGTACGTGGCGATCCTGGCCAGCCTGCTGGCCGGCAAGGCGTTCGTCCCGCTGTGCCCGACCTCCCCGCCGGCCTACTGCGAGAAGGTACTCAAGCAGCTCGACGGCCAGATCGTGGCCATTGTGGACAGTGGCGACCCGGCCGGCGACGACCGCCTGTGCGCGCTGATGGCGCCGCCGGTACCGCTGCTCGACCACGGCCCCGGGGGAGCACAGCCGGAGCCGGGTTTTGGCGGAGGCGAGCAACCCCCACGCCGCACCGGTCCACAGTGGACGGGTGAGCCGGCGCACCCGCAGGACGGCGCGTACCTCATGTTCACCTCGGGCAGCACCGGCGTACCCAAGGCGGTGCTGGTCACCCAGGACAACCTGCTGGCCTACCTGGACGGCGCCACCGTGCTGTTCGCACCGTCCTGTGTGGACCGCTTCGCCCAGGTCAACAACGCCACCTTCGACCTGTCCGTGCACGACATCGTGCTGCCCTGGACCGTGGGCGCCGCCGTGTACGCCCTGCCCGACCAGGCCGTGTACAAGCTGCCCGCGCTGGTACGGGAGCACGCGCTGACGTTCTGGCTGTCGGTACCCACCACCGGGGTCAGCCTGCTCGACCTCGGGCTGCTCACCCCGGGCAGCCTGCCCAGCCTGCGCCGCACCCTGTTCTGCGGCGAGCCGTTGCCGCGCCGGCTGGCCGCCGCGTGGCAGGCCGCCAACCCGGAGGGAGAGCTGTTCAACGTGTACGGGCCGACCGAGTGCACCATCGCCGTCACCGCCTTCGCGTGGCGGCCGGACCAGGACCTGCCCGACATCGTGCCGATCGGGGCGCCCTACCCGGGGCAGCGGGTCCGCGTCGTCGGACCCGACCTGGCCGAGGTACCCGACGGGGAGACCGGCGAACTGCTGCTCCAGGGCGCGCAGCTGGTCCCGGGGTACTACGGGAACCCGGCGCAGACCGCGACCCGGTTCGTCGAGGTACCCGGGGCCGAAGGGCGGTGGTACCGCACCGGGGACCTGGTCGCCTGCGACACCGGGTGGGGGCTGGTGTTCAAGGGGCGCCGCGACGACCAGCTCCAGGTACGCGGGCACCGGGTGGAGCGGCTGGAGGTGGAGACCCTGCTGCGCCAGGTGCTCGGTACCGAGTCGGTCGCGGTGGTGGGCTGGCCGGTGGTGGACGGCAGCCTGGTACAGGGGCTGGTCGCGTTCGTCGCGGACACCGGGCTGCCGGTACCGGAGCTGCGCCGGCGGATCAGCCAGGAACTGCCCGAGCACCTGTGGCCGAGCCAGATCCACGTCGGGCCGCTGCCGCAGAACCGGAGCCTCAAGGTCGACTATCCGGCGCTGCGCCGGCGGCTGGACGGTGCGCCGTGACCACCGCCCTGCGGCAGCGCCCGCACCCGCTGGAGGACATGCTCGCCACCTACCGCCGGCACACCCCGGTCACCGACCCGGGCCCGCACGCCGCCGCGCTACGCCGGCTGCCGCACGACGTGGCCAGCCTGGTGGAGATCATCGGCGGGCTGTTCGCCCACTACGAGTTCGACACCGCCGACGCCGGCTGGCGGCCGGCGCCCGAGCGGCTCGCCGAGGTCGACCTGCGCACCACGCAACGGATCCTGGACCGGGTGCACGCCCTGGACCCGGCGCCGCTGGACCAGGCCCGCCCGATCACCAGCCGGTACCTCGGCGTGTGCCGCGACGCGAGCCTGCTGCTGTGCAGCATCCTGCGCGAGCACGGGGTACCCGCCCGGCTGCGCTACGGCGTCTCCCACCACCTCTACATCCCGGTGCGCCCGATGCACGACCACGTGGTGGTGGAGTACTGGTCGGCGCACGAGGGCTGCTGGCGCTTCGCCGACGGGCGCATGTACCGGTCCGTCCGCGACGCGCACGGGCTGGCCGGGCGCTTCCGCGACAACGTGCCGCACACCGTGTTCCTCACCGGCCCGCAGGCGTGGCGGCGCGCGCTGGAGAGCGACCGGGCCGCGTTCCGGCTCAGCGGCCTCATGCTCGACGCCGACGCCGGCCGGTGGCAGGCCCGCAACCTGTTCCTGTACGACCTGAGCAGCCTGGCCGGGTGGGAGCCGCTGATGTGGGACGCGTGGGGGTACATCCGCCGGGCCCGCCCGCGTACCCGCCCGCACGGCCCGCTGCAGTACCACAAGCTGGCCCGGCTCAGCGCGCTGGACGACCGGGACCCGGAGCAGTGGCAGGAGCTGCTGCGCCGGTACCACGCGACGCGGCTGGTGCGGGTACCGGCGCGGGTGCTGTGCTGCAGCCCGGTCAACGGCCGCCAGGTGGTCACCCGGACGCCGGCGTGATCGCGATCGACACGGTCGTGCACGTCGAGCCGGCGCGGCGGCTGTCGGTCACGCACGACCACGGGCAGCTCGGGTTCGACTCGGCCCGCGCCCGGGTGTACGGGCGGCTCTACGGGTACGACCAGATCCCGGTGGCGGGAAGCGGCGAAGAGTTCGGCATGCTGGAGCTGGCCGCCCGCAAGCTGCTCGCCGAGGCCGGGGTACCGGCGCGGCGGGTGGCGGTGCTGGTACACGCGCACACCGCCCCGTACATCGGGCCGGTCGGTGCCAGCCTGCCCGGGCTGCTCGCCCGCCGGCTCGGTGGGGCGCCGCTGTGCTTCGGTACCCAGTCCAACAAGTGTGTCTCCAGCATCACCGCACTCGACCTCGTCGACCGGTTGCTGGCCACCCGCCCGGCCGGCGCCCTCGGCGTGCTGCTGATCGGCGAGTCAGCCGACAGCCCCGACCTGCGGGTGCTGGACACCGGCATCGCCGGCGACCTGGCCTGCGCGGTACTGCTGCGCCGGGGCGGCCGCCGGGACCGGGTGCTCGCCGCCGAGGTCGCCACCCACGGCCAGTACGCCGGCGGGATCTACGCCGCGCCGACCGCCCCGATCCGCCAGGAGTACGAGCGCCGCTTCCAGGAGCACCTCGGCGCCGTGGTGGACCGTACCCTGCGCCGCGCCGGCCGCCGGCCCGACGAGGTGACCGTGCTGCTGCCGCACAACGTCAACGTCAACGTGTGGCGCAAGGCGGCCGCCGCGATCGGCATACCGGCCGACAAGATCATGCTCGACAACGTGCCCCGGTACGGCCACTGCTTCGGCGCCGACATCTTCCTCAACCTGGCCACCGTCCGGCACCGGCTGCACCCCGGCGACCTGGCGCTGATGGCGTCGGTCGGCGTCGGCGGCACGTTCGGCGCCGTCCTGCTCGAACACTAGGGGATCACCGTGAAGAAGCTGTTCGTCATCCTCATCAACGACAACGTCATCCGCTCCACCCTGGCCGACCTGGCCCGCCTCGCCGACGCCGAACTGTGGCTGGTGTCCAGCCCGCACTACGTGCGCCGGCTGGACGAGGCGCACCGGGCCGCGTACACCCGGATCCTGGTCCCCGACGACATGGAGACCACCGACCTGGTGGCGCTGCTCGACCGGGAGCTGCCCCGGCCGCGGCCCGAGCAGATCCGGTTCCTCACCAACGACGAGTCCTGCGAACTGGCCTGCGCCCGGCTCGCCGAGCACCTGGGCACCCCGGTCTGGCCGCCGGGGCGGCTGCTGCCCTTCGTGGACAAGATGGTCAGCAAGGCCGCGCTGGCCGCCACCGGGCTGCGGCTGCCCTGGCACGTCCCGTTCAACCGCGACCGGCACGCCGCCGACCCGCGCGGCTACTGCGCCGAGATCGCCACCCAGATCGGCTTCCCGATGGTGGTCAAGCCGGTCGACCGGTACGCCAGCATGGACGTGCGCCGGCTGGACAACCTGCCTGCCCTGCGCGCCTGGGCCAGCTGGGCGTCCTCGCCCAAGGACCGCAACACCTACGAGATCGACGAGTTCATCACCGGTACCCTCTACAACTTCGACGCCCTGGTGCGCGACGGCGCCGTCGTGTGGAGCAACGTCTGCCGGAATCTCAACCCCTGCATGGAGTTCGCCGCCGGACGCTCGCTGGGCGTGTGGACCGTGCCCGACACCGACCCGGTCTTCGGGCGGGTGACCGACTTCGGGCTGCGCGCCCTGGCCGCGCTGCGCCCGCCCGACGGCGGCATCCACCTGGAGGTCTTCCTGACCCCGCGCGACGACCTGGTCTTCCTGGAGGTCGCGGCCCGCCCGCCCGGCGGCGAGCTGCGCGACATCTACCTGCGCACGCACGGCATCGACATCGACCTCGCCCACTACATGCTGCGCGCCCTGGAGCCCTACGAGGTGCGCCCGGAACCCACCGGGCTGCTCGGCGGCTGGGCCATCACCCCCCGCCGCCCGGGCCGGGTCACCGCGATCGACCCGCCCGCGCTGCGCAGCGAACACACCATCGACATCCGCGTATCCGTCGGCGACGTCGTCGAGCGCGGCAGCGCGCACATTGTGGAGCCGCCGTCGGCCGTGTTCATGGTGTACGGCGCCGACCACGAAGCCTTCGCGCGGGACATGGACCGCCTGCGCGAGCTGACCCTCTACCGGGTGGCGGCCTGATGGACCTCACCGCCGCCGCGGCCATCGCCGGCCGCACCCCCTTCTACCGGTACGACTTCGGCGCCGTCGGGCGGCGCGTGGCGCAGGTCCGGGCGGCCCTGCCCGACGGCGTGCTGCTGCACTACGCCATCAAGGCCAACCCGATGCCCGCCCTGGTGCAGCGCCTCGCCCCGCTGGTCGACGGGCTCGACGTGGCCAGCCACGGCGAACTGCTGACCGCGCTGGGCACCGCCACCGACCGGGCGCAGATCAGCTTCGCCGGCCCCGGCAAGCGCGACCACGAACTGGCCGCGGCCCTCGCCGCCGGTGTCGTGGTGAACGTCGAGTCCGGCGACGAACTGGCCCGGCTGCGCCGCATCGAGACCACCCTGGGCCGCCCGGCCCGCTTCGCGCTGCGCGTCAACCCCGACTACCAGCTCTCCGGCTCCGGCATGACCATGGGCGGCGGCGCCACCCAGTTCGGCATCGACGCCGAAGCGGTCGGCGACGTGCTGGGCGGGCGCGGCCGGGACGGGCTGTGCGGCCTGCACATCTTCGCCGGCTCGCAGAACCTGCGCCTGGACGCGCTGACCGGCGGGGTCAGCCACGCGTTCGCACTGGCCGACCGGCTGATCCGCCGGTACGGGCTGCACCTGGCGCACGTCAACATCGGCGGCGGGCTGGGTATCCCGTACTTCCCCAGGGAGCAGCCGCTGGACCTGGCCGCGTACGGGCGCCACCTCGGCACCGAGGTGGACCGCTGGCGGCAGCGGTACCCGGGCACCGGCGTGGTGCTGGAGCTGGGCCGGTACCTGGTCGGTGAGGCGGGCGTGTTCGTCAGCCGGGTGGTGGAGCGCAAGCACTCGCGCGGGGAGACGTTCCTCGTGGTGGACGGCGGCATGCACCACCACCTGGCGGCATCGGGGAACTTCGGGCAGGTGGTCCGGCGCAACTACCCGATCTCGGCGGTCACCGCGAAGCCGGACAGTCCACTGGAGACGGTCACGGTGGTCGGTCCACTGTGTACTCCGCTGGACACGCTGGGGCGCCGGGTGGAGCTGCCGCGGTGCGAGGTGGGGGACCTGGTGGTGGTACACCAGTCGGGCGCGTACGGGCTGACCGCCAGCCCGGTACACTTCCTCGGCCACCCGGCACCGGTGGAGCTGCTGCTGTGACGGTCGCCGGTCAGACGATCGTCGTGCTCCGGGCAGGCAGCCCGTACCTGGCCGCGACCGGGTTCCAGTCGGCGACCAGGGCACGCTTGGCCGCGTCCGCCGCCGCGTTGGCCGCGACGACATCGCGGTACGCGGGGTCGCCGTGGGTCGGGCAGCGCTCGCCGGCGACGAGTACCCAGTGCAGGTACGCGTTGTCCGCGAGGTAGGAGGCCAGCACCGCGGCGTGCAGGTCCGACTTGATCCGGGTACCGCGCGGAAGGTCGTCTACGACCGCCAGGTCGACCTGCGCCAGCAGATCCTGCCGGGCGACCGCGGCGCCCCGGATCTCCGACAGGGTGGAGATCGTGACCGCGCACGCGTTGATGTCGTCGATCGCGTCGAGCAGGTAGCCGCGTCCGCGTGGGCTCGCGTCCAGCAGGGCGTCGATCCCGGCCGCCTGCCGCGCGGCATGCGGCCCGCCCTCGGGGATGGAGGTACCGGCGCCCCGCGCGACGAGGGCGGCGAGGATCGCCGCGGCGACCGTGGCTCCGGCCGCCCACAGCCACACTCCTGGGCGGGAGATCGGCAGGTGGAGCCCTCGCGCGGTCATGCCGGCGGGGCGCAGGTCGAGAGTGGATGGTCGCCGGCCGGATTGATCAGGTGTGCGGCGGTCCGGTACGCAAGGTCGAACAATTCGACGCCGGGGGTGTACCGCCCGGTCCGTTGGGCGGCCGCCATAACGCGGTATCCGGCCCGGTACCCGATGCGGATGTACTCGGTGTCCGTGAGATTCGCGCTGCGCCCCGGCACGAGCTGGCTGCCGCGCTTCGCCAGCAGGAACGCGGCCGCGGTGATCGCCTTCGCGGAGTCGGATCCGATGGCTCTCCAACCGTTGCTGACCGCCCCTTTCGAGTACGCCCGCGCCTCCTCGAATGCGGCGAACTCCATGTTGGCGATGCCGATGGAGAAGTGGTGCAGCCACGCGACGGGCGTGCGCGACAACCAGTCGAGGGAATGGCCGTCCCCGCTCTCTCTGATCAAAACGGCGAGCAGCAGCCGGGGATCGACCGCGGCCCGGCCGGCCGCGCGGATCACGTACCGGATCAGCGAGCCGGCGGGCAGCCAGCCGCGGCCCTCGCCGACAGCCACCTCGAATCCGCCGACCAGCGCGCACACCGCAAGCGGACGGGTGGGCGCGGGCGCGGACAGACCAGGCGTCACCGGCCGGACGGCCCGACCGGCGACCGGTTGGGCGGAGGCACACACCGTCCGGCACTGCGCCGGTGCACCCCCGACCGCGATGAACACGAGCAGGATGGCCAGGACGAGACGTCCTAAGGGCGGGCGACGAATCATATAAACGCCGCCGTCAATAGCGCGAGCATTGAACACCAACGACTACCTTGCTCACAGGTGATATCCGGAAATCGGCAGGTGTCGCGGCATATCGTCCCACCGCACCGTGAGCCGACGGATTTCGCGACGCCATACGGTAGGCCCACACAATGCCTTGATCACTTCGGACGCAAGGGCACTTCGGACTACCCGAAGAGGCGGAGGTAATTGTGCCTCCGGGGTCGTGTGTCCGCGTCGGGGACTCGCCGATGATGGCGCGGTGGCGAATACGCGACCCGGCCGCGGGCGTACCTCGTGGTTTCTGTGGGTCAGCGCGGCTTTCCTGGCCTCCGCGCTGGTGACGTTCGTCTTCTACCTCGCCGCCACGCGCAGGTCGGGTGCCTACGGCAACGCCTTGAATCTGTACGCGACATTCGTCCAGCTGGCCATCTCGGTGGCCTCGTTCGTCCTGGACCGGCGGGTGGGTAGGAGGCCGGTCGCCGGCTCGGACCCGGACCGGCTGGCCCAGACCCTCGCGCGGATCGTCCGCGAGGCCGCCACCGAGGCGATGCACCAGCGCGGCCTGCGGCTGCCGCTCCCGCTGCGCCTGCGCTGGCGCGTCCTGCCGACCACGTCAGGCGCCGCCGCGACCCTGCTGCCACCCCACCTGCTCGGCGCCGAGGAGGATCCACAGTGGCCGGCGAGCGGACTCGTGGACGCGTTCCGGCAGCTGACCGACCGGCGGCTGCTGGTGCTCGGGGAACCGGGCGCCGGCAAGAGCACGCTCGCCCTGCTCTTCACGCAGGCGGCCGCGCGGAGCGCCGACACCGTACCGGTGCTGCTCCCGCTGGCGTCGTGGTGGCCCGGTACGGAGTCCGTGCGGGACTTCGCGCTGCGCCAGGTACCCGCGGAGTATCCCGCGCTGGCACCGGACGGCGAGTTCGATGTGGACGCCTTCGCGCGGCTGTTCGACGACGGGCGGGTCCTGCTCGTCCTCGACGGGCTGGACGAACTGTCCCAGGCGGTCACCCCGGTGGCGATCGCGAGGTTCAACGACTTCGCCGGCACCGACGGGCACCCGCTGGTCATCACCTGCCGCACGAGCGAGTACGCGCACGCCGCGGCGGCGGGCGAGCCGCTCACCGGTACCGAAGTCATCAGCATCGAGCCGGTGACACCACAGGACACCATCGGCTATCTCGCCGCCGC
>DATEJJ010000808.1:0-4425 GCA_035278125.1 Rugosimonospora sp. | reverse complement strand
GGCCAGTTCGTCGAAGACCGCGCGCACCGCGGCGTGCAGGGCGGCCGGGTCCGCGACCAGCGCAGGGTCCACGGCCAGGGCCACGTGCAGCGTGCCGTACCAGCCGAGCGCGCCCACCGCGAGCGGCGCCCCCGGGGCCAGCGGGAGGATCGGGTACACCGCGTGCAGCGGCGGGCCGGCCAGCCGGAGCTGCCGCTGCGGTCCGGGCATGTTGGACACGATGCCCTGGAAGAACAGGCCACCGTACACCGTGCGCGCGAACCAGGCGTGCACCGGCGGCGGCATCAACGCACCCCCGGTACGCATGACGAAGCGCGAGGCCAGGGCGCGGGTACCGGTACGCAGCCGGCGGCTGCCCCGGGCCACCTCGGCCAGCCGGTCCGGTTCGGAGGCGGCGCCCAGCGGCAGGTCCATCATCACCGCCGCGGTCAGGTTCCCCTCCGCCGAGGACCCCGGTTCCCGCACCATCAGCGGTACCGCCACCCGCAGCCGGCCCGTACGCACCGAGCCGGGCATGACCCGGCGCAGCCCGCCCGCCACGCTCGCCAGCAGCACGTCGCTGACCCGGGCACCGTGCCGGCGCGCCACCTCGCGTACCTCGTCCAGCGGCAGGTCCACGGTGACGAAGTGGCGCCGCGGGGTACCGCTGGCGGGCAGCCGTACCGCCGGCCGCCCGTCCGTGGCGAGCTGGGCCAGGCCCACCGCGACACCGGCCGCACGGCGTACCGGGCCGGGTGCGCGGGGACCGCCGGCCACCAGGGCGGACAGCGGGAACGGCGGCTCCAGCAGGGTGAGCGCCTGCGCCACGGTACCGATCCCGTCGGCGACCACGTGGTGTACCACCAGGATCGCGGCGGCCCGGTCCGCGGTCACCCCGGTCACCGCCACGAATCTCCACAGTGGACGGTCGAGGGGCAGCCGGGTACCGGCCAGCTCGGCGACGAGCGCGCGCAGCGCGGCCATGCCACCCGGGGCGCCGTCCGGCCGGGTCAGGTCCCGCGCCGGTACGTGCCAGTCCCAGTCCAGCTCCGCCACCTCGACCCAGCGCGGCCGGCGCCACCGCGAGCGCCCGGACAGCCGCTGCCGGAACCGGGGCAGCTCGGCCAGGTGCGCCTGGATCACCCGGGCCAGCGCGTCCCGGCCGAAGGGCGTGTCGCTGGTGTCCAGCACCGCCAGCCCGCCCACGTGCTGCGGGTACGCGGCCGACTCGACGTGCAGGAAGAACGCGTCCGACGCCGGTACCCGCGCCCCGCGCCGGTCGCCCGGCGGGTCCTGGAACAGCCCCAGCAGCCCGAAGCAGAGCAGCACCAGCAGTACCCCGCCGACCGCGTCCAGCAGGTAGTGGTTGGCGGTGGCCATGATGACCAGCGCGGTCAGCAGCACGTGCACCGCGCTGGTCACCTGCACCAGACCCCCAGCGGAGAAACGCTGGGGGTGCTCGCCTGCGCCAGAACCCGGCTCCGGCTGCGCTCCCCCGGAAATGGCGGCGAGCACCAGGCTCACCCAGACCGCCCAGGCGATGTGCAGCGAGGGCATGGCGGCCAGCTCGTTGGCGTGCGACACCAGCGGCGAACCCCAGGAGCCCCAGGTGTGCCCGGTGCGGACGGTGTCCACGAAGCCCAGGTCCGGCAGCAGCCGGGGCGGGGTCACCGGGTACAGCGCGAAGCAGGCCAGGCCGATCAGGTTGACCAGCACGAAGGAGTTGCGGGCCCACCGGTACGCGTCGGGGCGGCGCCGGTACAGCCACACGATCAGGGCGAGCGCGCTGAGCACGTACGTGCTGGCGTACTCGTAGTTGGCCAGTACCCGCAGCACCCGGTGCGGGGCGAGCCAGTCGTTGAGTGCCGGCTCAACGTCGAGGTGCAGCCGCTGCTCCAGGCGGAACAGGAGCCGCCCGTGCCGCTGCGCCGCCGCGGACCGCCCCGGCCAGTCGAGGCCGGCCACGACCGCGTACACGCCGAAAACCACCAGGCCACCGGCGAGCTCCGACCGGAGCCGGGGTCGACCGGGCGCAGGCAAGGTCACATATGTCTTCTAGCACGTCCGGAGGTGACGCTCCATCAAGCGGGAGCGCGCAGGCACAGCCGCACCCCGGGTACCCGGCGCAGCCGGCGCCAGCCCCAGACCGCGCAGACCAGCACCGTGAGCGCGCTCAGCACCCCGCTGAACAGGCCCCGGCCGATGAGACCGGCGTCGATCCCCCAGTGCAGCAGCCCCAGCGTCATGCCGGCATCGAGCACCCGTGATCCGCCCCACAGGAAGGCCACCTGGGTGAAGACCCGGCGCACCCCGCGGCGGTGGAACAGGTGCGCCGGCAGCGCGACGAAGTCGCGGGCCAGCCGGATCGTGATCGGCCGGCCGAGCGCCGCGCTGCCCAGGAACAGCAGCGCCATCAGGATCGAACCGACCACCGGCTGCAGCAGGTACACCAGGGCGCTGGAGAGCACCAGCGCGAGTACCGCCCGCCCGCACAGCATGCCCACGCACAGCAGCAGCGTGCCGGGCATGTGCCGGCCCGCCACCCAACGCACCCCGACGGTCAGCACGCACCAGCCCAGCACCGCGAGCAGCCCCGGGACCAGGCCCGCCGTGTGCAGCAGCACGAACAGCAGCCCCGTGGGCACCGCCACCGTCTCGGCGAACATCCGCGCGGCGCGCAGCAGCGCGGAGCGCAGGTGTCCGATCTCGATCACGACCTCGGCGTCGTGGTGGTGCGCGGCGTGCGGGTGCAGCGCCGAGTGCGACGAAGCCATCACTGTCCTAGGGCTGAGGGGCTATGACGATGGCGACCGGGCCTGCCCAGTCTCCGTACCCAACCCTGTCGGCCTTACGCCGCCGGATCCGAGGCGGTTCGCGCCGGGAGCTTCGACGGTGGCGTCGGGCCGGACGCTCGCGGAGTGTGCGAGCGTGACCACGCCGATACACAGCAGTGCGCCGGAGCCGGCCAGGCCGGCCAGGGCTCCGGGGCTGGTGGGCGGCTCGGCACCGAACGCGAACACGCCGATCACGTAGCTGACCAGCGGATTCGTGATCGTCATCGCCGCGACCGCCGCGGACAGCGAGCCGGCCGCGAACGCGCCCTGCTCCAGCAGCAGCCCCGAGAGGGTGGACACCGCAAGAGCGTACCCGGGCCAGTCCACCGCGGTGGCGGGCACTCCACGTTGTAATAGATCCTCGGCAGTGAGCTTGATCAGCACCGCGCTCATCGCGAAACACAGCCCCGACGCAACCGCGATCAGCGTGGCGTGCACCAGCGGCGGCCGCCCCGCGGACACCACCACGAGCAGCGCGACCAGCATCGCCGCGGCGAGCCCCGCGAACACCACCCGCTGCCGGTCCGGCTCCTCGGAGAAGGGCGCGACGCCGCGTACCGCCAGGAAGACCACAACCCCGGCACAGATGGCGATACCGCCCAGCCAGTCCAGCGCCGCCGGCCAGCGCCGGTTCCACGCCGAGGCCAGCGGCAGCGCGAACAGCAGCTGCGTCACCAGCAGCGGCTGCACCAGGGCCACCGAGCCGTAGTGCAGGGCCACCGCCTGGATCAGGAAGCCGACCAGGTTGGTCACCCAACCGAACAACCACAGGGGGGTACGCACGAGCCGCCGCACCAGGGACAGCAGCGGCCGCAGCACCGCGAGCAGCGGGCGTACCACGTACCGGGTGGCCAGCCTGCCCCCGGGCTCCGGCGGCGCGACCGGCACGTCGTGCTCGGGCGGGCCGGCGCTGCGGTGCGCCGCGTGTTGTTGCAGCGATGCCGAGGCCGCGAAGAGGAATGCGGCCAGCAGTCCGAACAGGACGGGCAGCACGATGTTCCTGGATACGTCGGAGGACAGGTCTGATTGATCCTCGCACAGCTGCTACTCGGCGGCCGACCCCTGCCCGCCGAACCGGGCCGCGAGCAGCCGGTACGCCCCCGGCGCGGCACCCCGTACCGCCACCGGCAGGCGCAGCCAGCGGGGCGCGTACCGCTCGGCACTCCCCCGGCGCACCGCCCGTACCAGCGCCTGCGCCACCTGGTCGGCGGGCAGCGGGCGCGGGCTGCGGCGCCGGTACGGCTGCCCGCGCCGGGCGAAGAACTCGGTGTCCACCACGCCCGGCACCAGTACCCCGACCCCGACGCCGGTACCGCGCAGCTCCAGCCGCAGGCTCTCGGCGAACGCGTCCAGTCCCGCCTTGGTCCCCGCGTACACCGACTCACCCGCCACGCCCGTGCGGCCGGCGATCGAGCCGACGAACTGCACCCACCCGCCGCGCCGGGCGAGCATCCCCGGGAGCAGGGCGCGGGTCAGCTCGATCGGCGCCAGCAGGTTGACCGCCACCAGCCGGTGCACGTCCACGGCCGGCATCCGGTCGAACGCGCCGGCCCAGCCGATACCCGCGTTGTTGACCAGCAGGTCCACCCGCCCGGCCGCCTCGGCCGCGGCG
>DATEJJ010000807.1:0-6476 GCA_035278125.1 Rugosimonospora sp. | reverse complement strand
TTCAACGGAACCATCCCCGGGTACGGCGCCGCGACGTTCACCGTGAGCCGGGCGGGTGTCGCCTCGTACGGCACCGCGACAGCCGCCGTTCGGCTGACCATCGAGCCGGCCAACCACCTGGCGACCATTGTGGAGACTCTGGTGGCGGTACGGCAGGGCACCGTACTCATGGTCCTCACCCATACCGGCCTGACCGACCACGACGACAACGTCACCGGGAGCGCGACCGCCCGCGCGTACGCAAGGCTCCGCCAGGTCGCCTAATCCGACCCGTCCGGCCGTCGTTTCAGGTCGAAGTGGCGCATGACCGCACTCTTGATCGCCGCGGTCAGTTCCGCGGCGCGCTCCGGTGCCACCTTGTGCGCCTCGAGTTCCTCGGCGATAACCGCATCGAGTTCGGCGGCCTCGATCCGGTGGGTCGGGGACCGACCCGCCACCCATCGCAGGATGCGTTCCCACACCGTCTCCACGGCCGTGTTCACCGACGCGTCGAACACTCTTTCCAGGATCTTCAGGACCACGACGGCCAGGGCTGCCGCAACGGCGGCGGCATCGAACGCGTTGGGGATGTCGCCGCGACCGCCGCGGCGGAAGCGCCGCCGGTGCGCGAAGTAGCCTTCTGCCTGGTCGTCGAGGAACGGCAGATCCTCGGGCGCGACCGCACCGATGATCTCTTTGGCCAGGCCCTGGATTTCCGCGCGCTGCTCGCGTCGTCCCAACGCAGGCTCCCCTCGGCGACCTCGAATGCGGGGTCACTGTATGCGAAGCCCACAAGGCACCCCGGCCGCGAGATGCGAGACGGGTTTCCGTCCACAACGGACCGGACGGGGCAGATTTCAACTCTCTCTGCCACTTTCAAGATATAGCGAACCGGGGGGCTTGTGGCAAGACCCCGGTGGTGCTGCACAATCATCGGCCGAGGCCACAACCTGCGGAAAGAGCTTGGAGGCGCTGGTGTTTCGATCCGTTGCGTCGGAGGTATCGCAGTGATCGAGCCGTATGTATGGGGTCTCCAGGCGGTTGGCGAGATGCGGGTCGGGGATGTCGGCGGTAAGGGTGCGCACCTGGGGGAGCTGTTGCGGATCGAGGGCATCCGCGTGCCGGCCGGCTTCTGCGTGACGACTGACGCCTTCCGGCGGATCATGGCGGAGGCGCCGTGGATCGACGAGCGGCTCGATCGGTTGTCGCGACTGAGCCCGGACGACCGGGAGGCGATCGGCACGATCAGCGCCGAGATCCGCCAGGCCATCGAAGGGATCGCCGTACCCGACGATCTCGCGGCGGCGATCACCGGCGCACTCGCCCAATTCGGTGAGCAGGCCCCGTACGCCGTCCGATCCAGTGCGACGGCCGAGGATCTGCCGGCGGCCTCCTTCGCCGGCCAGCACGACACCTACCTGAACGTGGTGGGCCCGGCCGCGATCCTCCAGCACGTGAGCCGGTGCTGGGCCTCGCTCTTCACGGAACGGGCCGTGACCTACCGCCTGCGAAACGGCGTCGACCACCGTACGGTCCACATGGCCGTGGTCGTCCAGCAGATGCTCTTCCCGCAGGCGGCCGGCGTCCTGTTCACGGCCGACCCTGTCACGGGCAACCGGAGGGTCGCCTCCGTGGAGGCCAGCTTCGGTCTCAGCGAGGCCCTGGTCTCCGGTCTGGTGAACCCGGATGTCTTCAAGGTGCGCGGCGGCGAGGTCGTCGCCAAGGCGATCGCCGCCAAGCAGCGTGCGGTGCACGCCTCGCCGGCGGGCGGGACGCGGGAACAGGCGATCGACCCGGAGCGGCAGCGGCAGCCGGCGTTGACGGATGCGCAGGTGGTGCGGCTCGTACAGCTCGGCCGGCGGATCGAAGCGCACTTCGGCCGCCCCCAGGACATCGAATGGTGCCTGGTCGACGACGGCCTCCAGATCGTGCAGAGCCGGCCGGTCACCACGCTGTTCCCCATCCCCGAGTCCGGTGATCAAGAGAATCACGTCTATATCTCCGTCGGCCACCAGCAGATGATGACTGACCCCATGAAGCCCCTGGGGCTCTCCTTCTGGCAGATGACGACGCCCGCGCCCATGGCCGAGGCCGGCGGCCGCCTGTTCGTCGACGTCACCCAGCGGCTGGCCGTGCCGGCGAGCCGCGCCGGCCTGCTGGAGCTCGTGGGGAAATCCGATCCGCTGACCGGGGACGCGCTGCGGACCATCCTCGAACGCGACTTCATCCGGCCGCTGCCTGACGAGGGTCCCCCCGGGCCACTGGTGGGCGGCGCGTCAGCCCCGATCGAGACGGATCCGGCCATCGTGACCGAGCTGATCGCGCGCATCGAGGCATCGATCGCCGCCGCGGCACGCGACATCCGGACGAAGTCCGGCGAGGCGCTGCTCGACTTCATCCGGGCGGACATCCAGGAGCTGCGGCGGATCCTGTTCGATCCGCAGAGCCATCAGGTGTTCATGTCCGCGATGGAGGCCACGTGGTGGCTCAACGAGCAACTGGAGGCGTGGCTGGGCGAGAAGAACGCGGCGGACACGCTGACCCAGTCCGTACCCCACAACATCACGTCGGAGATGGGGCTGGCGCTGCTCGACGTCGCTGACGTGATCCGCCCGCATCCGGACGTGGTGGCGTTTCTCCAGCGCGTCGGGGACGAGAACTTCCTCGACGAACTGCCCGGGCTCGCGGGCGGGCGGGAAGCGCGGGCCGCCATCGAGGCATGGCTCGACAGGTACGGCATGCGCTGCGTCGGCGAGATCGACATCACCCGCCCCCGGTGGCGCGAACGCCCCGCCACGCTCCTACCGATGATCCTCGGCAACATCAGGAACTTCGAGCCGGGAGCCGGCGAGCGGCGCTTCGAGCAGGGCCGGCAGGAGGCGTGGAAGAAGGAGCAGGAACTGCTGGACCGCCTGCGGGCCCTGCCCGACGGGGAGGGCAAGGCCGACCAGGCGAAGCGGATGATCGACCGCGTCCGGACCTTCATCGGGTACCGGGAGTACCCGAAGTACGGCATGGTCAGCCGCTACTTCGTGTACAAGAAGGCCCTGCTGGAAGAGGCCGGGCGCCTGGTACGGGCCCACGTGCTTCGCGAGGCGGAGGACATCTTCTACCTCACGTTCCCGGAACTCCACGACGTCGTACGCACGAACCACGTGGATGACCGGCTCATCGGCCGGCGCAGGGACGCGTTCAGGTCGTACCGGGCGCTCAAGCCGCCCCGGGTACTCACCTCGGAGGGCGAGGGCCTCGTGGGGGCGTACCGGCGCGACGACCTGCCGGCCGGCGCGTTGATCGGGCTACCGGTCTCCGCCGGTACCGTCGAAGGGCGGGCCCGCGTCGTGCTGGACCTGGCGCAGGCCGATCTCGAGCCGGGCGACATCCTCGTCACGGCCCACACGGACCCCAGCTGGACGCCCCTCTTCGTCGCCGTCGCGGGCCTGGTGACGGAGGTCGGAGGGTTGATGACCCACGGCGCGGTGATCGCACGGGAGTACGGTCTGCCGGCCGTCGTCGGGGTGGTGGATGCCACCCGGCTGATCCCCGATGGGCAGCGGATCCGCGTGCACGGAACCGACGGGTACGTCGAGATCCTGCCCTGAGGCATGGGGGGAGATAGGGGATTTCCGCCCTGGTGACCGTTGTTTTCGGGTCGATACAGTATGCGATGAGAGCGCTCCCATGAATCCGTTGCCCAACCCCCACGAGGAGTTGACATGGTGTCGTCTCGGCGCTCCGCTGGATCAGGACCAGGCACAGCCGCGACAGCTGCCCGGAAACTGGCCTGGATAGGGGCCGGCTTGCTGATGGCGTTGTTCGCCTTCGGCTCGGTGCCGGCCGCCCAGGCCGGTGTCCTGCCGGCGGCGCAGAGCGGGCTGAAGGTTCAGGACCGCTCGCATGACAACGACAATCCCGACAACACGCTGTACGCGCTCTACCAGGTCCTCAACACCGGCACCGGCGCGGTACCGCTGACCTCGCTGACGATGCGGTACTGGTTCACCAACGAGACCCCGGCCGACCCGCTGGTGTTCGAGTGCGACTGGGCCCAGGTGAGTTGCAGCAACATCACGGCGAGGTTCGTGGTCCTCCCCGCACCGGTGTCGCAGGCGAACACATACGTCGAGATCAGCTTCAAGGCCGGGGCCGGATCGCTTGCCCCCGGCCAGGGCACCGGAGAGATCCAGACGCGGGTACACCACGTCAACTGGTCGAACTTCAACACGACCGAGACCTACTCGTTCATCTCCGACCCGAGCTTCGTGTACAAGGACACGCAGACCGTGACCCTGTACCAGGACGGCGCTCTGATCTGGGGTGTCGAGCCGGCGGCGTGAGCCTTTTCCTGTGCGTTGCCGGGCATCTGGTCATTGTTGGGTGTGTCCGGTACGCCAGGCCCACGCGGCGATTTCGACGCGGTTGCGGGCGGCCAGCTTGAGTTGGATGCTCGCCAGGTGAGTCTTCACGGTCGACGCGGCGATGTGCAGCGCGGCGGCGATTTCGGCGTTGGTGTTGCCGTGGGCGAGGAGGCGGACCACATCCAGTTCCCGGTCGGTGAGCGGTTCCCCGGGCGGGGACTGGGTGCCGGTTGTGCGGTCGGTGAGGTGTTTGAGGAGCCGTACCGTGATGGAGGGTGAGACGAGGGTGTCACCGGCCGCGGCGGCGCGGACGGCCTCGGCGAGCAGGACGGGTCCGGCGTCTTTGAGCAGGAAGCCGCAGGCTCCGCTGCGCAGCGCCTGGTAGACGTATTCGTCGAGGTCGAAGGTGGTGACCACGACGACCCGCAGCGGGTCGGCGACGCCGGGCCCGGCGAGGAGCCGGGTGGCTTGCAGGCCGTCGAGTTTCGGCATGCGGATGTCGAGCAGGCACACGTCGGGCCGGATGTGGCGGGCGTTGCTGACCGCGTGTTCGCCGTCGGCGGCTTCGGCCACGACGGTGATGTCGGGTTGGGCGTCCAGGAAGAACCGGAAGGCGGTGCGGATCATTTCCTGGTCGTCGGCGATGAGGACGCGGATCGGGGGCTGGGCCACGTCACGATCTTCCCAGGATCAGTCGGCCTGGTGCAGCGGGTCGGTGGCCACGGCCCGCAGTACCGGCCGGCTGGCGGTGACCGCGGCGAGCATGGTGGTGACTCCGATCAGCAGGCATGCGGCCAGGCGCACGGTGGCGGCCCGGTCGAGGCCGGTGTGCGCGGTGGCGGTGTATTTCAGCGCGAGGTAGACGCCGGCGCTGGTGGTGGCGCCGGCGAGGACGAGCAGGGGGATGAGGGTTTCCCGGATGCGGGCCCGGTGCAGGACCTGCAGCGGGGTGCCGGCCAGGTGCAGGAGGCGGTACGTGCGGCGGCGGTCCAGCACGGTGGCGGCGGTGGTCAGGCCGGCGGAGGCGGCGGCCAGCAGGAAGCCGAGGGCCAGCACGCCGAGGCCGAGTTGGCCCAGCGCGCCGACCGCGGCGTCGTCTCCGGCGGTCAGCAGGGCCTGGGTGTACGGGGTGCGGCCGGGTACCAGTCCGGTGAGTGCGGTGACGGCCCGGTCCTGTTCGGCGGGTCCGCCGCTGACCCGGACGAGGATGCCGGTCTGACCCTGCAACAGGGAACTGTCCGATGTGGACGGTGTGGACGGTGTGGACGGCGTGACGGTGGCGGGGACGCGGGCGGTGTGCAGCCGGTCCCGGGCGCGGTCGGCCGCCACCCGGAGAGCGGTCGCGTTGTCCGGGAGCAGGAGCGCGACCTGGTCGGGGTACCGCGGGCCGGCGAGGCTGATGTGGCCGATGGTGAAGAAGCCGGCGACGAACCCGGCGAGGACCAGGCCGCTGACGGTACGCCAGGCGCCGCGGGGGTCGTCGGACAGGCGGCGGGCGGCCAGCAGGGTGGCGGGGCGGCGGGCCAGCCGGGCCAGTACCCGGCCGAGCCGGTCGACCACCCAGGGACCGACGATCCAGAACGCGGTGTAGAAGAGCAGGAGCAGCCCGAAGACCTGCCGGGTGGCCAGTTGGCCGTGCGCGTCGGTGGCGATGTAGCCGATGAGCGCGGCGAACAGCACCAGCCGTAGCAGCCGGGTGCGGTGCGGGTCGGCCTGCTGCGCCACGCCCCAGGGGGACCGGACGACCGGGCGTAGTGCGGTGACCGCGCTGGCGGTGCTGAGCAGCGCGGTCAGGGCGGGTACCGCGGCCAGCCAGAGCGGGCCGACCCACAGCTGCGCCGGGTACCAGGTGCCGATGCCGAACGGGAGGTGGGCGAGCAGCGGGAGCAGGACGAGGTAGGTGGCGGTACCGGCGGTGGCTCCGGTGGCACCCACGGCGGTGGCTTCCAGGCCGGTCATGGTGAGGACCTGTACGGGGGTGGCGCCGGCCAGGCGCAGCGCGGCGAGCCGTTGTTCGCGGCGGGACGCGCCCAGCCGTCCGGCCGCGGCGGCCAGCACGAGCACGGGTACCAGCAGCAGGCCGGCGGCGAGGACGGCGAGGTCGCGGTCGGCGGCGGTCAGGGGGCTGGTGCCGTGTGC
>DATEJJ010000806.1:0-3651 GCA_035278125.1 Rugosimonospora sp. | reverse complement strand
TCGCGGAGCGAACGAGGAGAAGCATTGAGCGGGGGGTTGCTGGTCGCGGGGACCAGTTCGGACGCGGGCAAGAGCCTGCTCGTCACCGGGTTGTGCCGGTGGCTGCACCGGCGCGGGGTAAGGGTGGCGCCGTTCAAGGCGCAGAACATGTCCAACAACTCCGCGGTTGCGCTCGACGGCGGCGAGATCGGGCGGGCGCAGGCGCTGCAGGCGGCGGCCTGCGGGCTGGCGCCCAGCGTGCGGTTCAACCCGGTGCTCCTCAAGCCCGGCAGCGACGGCAGTAGTCAGGTGGTGCTGCGGGGGCAGGCGTACGCCACCGTGACGGCGGGCAACTTCCGGGAACTGCGCCCCGCACTGGCCGCCGCCGCGTTCGAGGCGCTGGCCGAGCTGCGTACCGCGTACGACGCGGTCATCTGCGAGGGTGCGGGCAGCCCGGCCGAGATCAACCTGCGCGCCGGTGACTTCGTGAACATGGGTCTGGCCCGGCACGCCGGGCTGCCGGTGCTGGTGGTCGGCGACATCGACCGCGGTGGCGTGTTCGCCTCCTTTTACGGGACGCTCGCGCTGCTCCCGGCGGAGGACCAGGCGGTGCTCTGCGGGTACGTGGTGAACAAGTTCCGGGGCGACCGCTCGCTGCTCGCGCCGGGGCTGGACATGCTCCGCGAGCTGACCGGCCGGCCCTGCTACGGTGTGCTGCCCTGGCAGCCGGGGCTCTGGCTGGACACCGAGGACTCACTGTCCTATGCGGACGGTCGGCTGCTCGGCCGGCCCGCACCGCCGCACGGCAGCCAGTGGCTGCGGGTCGCGGTGGTACGGCTGCCGCGCATCTCCAACGGTACGGACGCCGACGCGCTCGCCGCCGAGCCGGGCGTGGCGGTACGCCTGACCACCTCGCCCGCGGAGATCGCCGACGCCGACCTGGTGGTGCTGCCCGGCAGCAAGTCCACAGTGGACGACCTGGACTGGCTGCGGGACACCGGCCTGGCGGACAGCGTGCTGGCGCACGCGCGGGCGGGCAAGCCGCTGCTCGGCATCTGCGGGGGCTACCAGATGCTCGCCGAACGGATCCACGACGAGGTGGAGAGCGGCCGGGGTACGGTGCCGGGGCTGGGACTGCTGCCGGTCGAGGTGACGTTCGCCAAGGAGAAGACGCTCGCGCACAGCACCGGCGTGGCCCTCGGTGGCGTCGAGGTACGCGGCTACGAGATCCACCACGGATACGAGTCGAGCCCGGCGCCCAGCGCGCTGATCCGGCGCCCCGACGGTACCGGCGAGGGTGCGGTGGCGGGCAACGTCTGCGGTACCCACTGGCACGGCACCTTCGAGTCGGACGGGTACCGGCGTGCGTTCCTGACCGAGGCGGCGCGCCTGGCCGGCCGTACCGGCTTCGCGGTGGCCCCGGACACGGTCTTCGCCCAGCGCCGCGAGCGCCTGCTCGACCTGCTCGGTGACCTGGTCGAGGAGCACCTTGACACGGACGCGCTGTGGCGCCTGATCGAGTCCGGCCCGCCCGCCGGCCTGCGCCTCCTCCCACCCGGCCCGCCATGAGTGCCCGCCCCCGCGCCCCCGTCGTGGCGAGCTTCGACGATCTCGCGACCGAGGTGCTGCGCCGCCCGGCACGGCTGGGCCCGGTGCGGTTGGTGGCGGTGGACGGGGGTACCGGGGCGGGGAAGACGACCTTCGCCGGGCGCCTGGTACGCGCGCTGGCCCGGGCGGGTACCCGCACCGGGCTGGTGCACACCGACGACCTGCTGGACGGCTGGGACGACCAGTTCACGTTCTGGCCCCGGCTCCGGTCCGGGGTACTCGACCCGCTGGCCCGGGGCGAGCCGGGGAGCTACCGCCGGTACGACTGGGTGGCCGGGGCGTTCGCGGAGGAGGTGGCGGTACCCGTACCCGACGTGCTGGTCCTCGAAGGTGTGAGCGTGGCACGCGCCGACGTGCGCCCGCGGCTTACGCTGGCAGTGTTCGTGACCGCCGCACCGGGGCTGCGCCTGTCCCGCGCGGTGGCCAGGGACGGGGCCGCCATCGAGCCCGAGCTGGGGCGCTGGATGGTGGCCGAGGACGGGCACTTCGCGCGCGAGGCCACCGAGGAATGGGTGGATGCCCTGATAGACGGTGGCTCGCCCGGGGAGCACGATGCAGACAGCGGGTACCTGCGACTGCGCTGAGTGACGGGGAGGTCGGAACACACATGGACGAAACAGCACCGGCTCGCAGCCGGGTGGTGTTGACCGGGATCAGTTCACGGGCCTGGGAGCACCCGGCCGACCGGGGCGCGCTGACCGCCCTGCGCGAGCTGCGCGGCTTCGACGAGGTACTGAAGATGCTGTCGGGGCTGTGGAGCGAGCGCGCCTGGCGGCTGCAGTACCTGGGCGGTGCGATCCGCGCCGACCACCGGCAGCACCCGCGGGTGCACCGGGTCTTCGCCGAGGCCGGATCCACCCTCGACATCCCCGAACTGCCCGAGCTCTACATCGAGTACTCCCCGTTCATCACCGCGAACTGCGTGGGCATGTCCAAGCCGTTCATCGTGGTGAGCAACCGGGCGGTGGAGCTGTTCGACGAGGAGGAGCTGCGCTACGTGCTCGGCCACGAGCTGGGCCACCTGATGAGCGGGCACGCGGTGTACCGCACCATGATGATCATCCTGTCCCAGATGGCGATGAACATCGCCTGGCTGCCGATGGGCTCGCTGGCGCTGCGGGCGATCATCGTGGCGCTGATGGAGTGGTGGCGCAAGGCGGAGCTGTCCGCCGACCGGGCCGGGCTGCTCGCCGGCCAGGACCCGGCCGCCGCGCTGCGCGCCCACATGAAGCTGGCCGGCGGCGGCGACCTGGCCGAGATCGACACGGCCGCGTTCCTGGAGCAGGCTGCCGACTACGACCGCGCCGGTGACCTGCGGGACAGCCTGATCAAGCTGCGCATGCTGCTGATGCGTACCCACCCGTTGCCGGTGGCCCGCGCCGCCGAACTGCGCCGCTGGACCGACTCCGGCGCATACCAGCGGATCCTGGCCGGTGACTACCCGCGCCGCGAGGACGACCGCTCGGCCTCGGTGAGCGCCGACGTCAAGGCGGCGGCCGAGGACTACCGCGAGTCGTTCCGCCGCTCCCAGGACCCGCTGGTCGGACTGCTGCGCAAGCTCGGCGACGGCGCGGTCGGGGTGGGCGAGTGGGTCGGCGGCGGGCTGGGCTGGCTGCGCGACTGGACCGGCCGCGCGGCGGGTGCCGCCCGGCAGTCCAGCTCCGGCTCCGGTGGCGGCTCGACCGGCTCCGGTAACGGCGGCTCGACCACCACGACCACCACGACCACGACCGGCGAGGACGCGCCGACGGCCAACGGCGAGGACCCGTGGGGCCAGGCCAGCGACGGCCCGGAGGGTCGCCAGGAGTAGCGGTTCCCGCCACCGCCGATACGATCCCCTGAGCGAGGGGGCGAGCGGAGCGGACGGAGGCGGACCGTGGCACACGGGCTTGGGCTGGACCAACTGCGGGTGGCGGTGGACCGGGAGGTGCCCGGTGCCGTCCGGGACCTGATCGCCCTGGCGCGCATCCCGGGCATCGCGTTCGACGGCTTCGACCACGCGCAGGTCGAGCGGTCGGCCGAGGCCGTGGCCGAGCTGCTGCGCGGTGCCGGGCTGCCCGACGT
>DATEJJ010000805.1:0-11792 GCA_035278125.1 Rugosimonospora sp. | reverse complement strand
CCATCCTGCGCCCGCAGGCCGCGCCGCAGCGCCGGGCCACGCCGGCCGCGCACCAGCTGGACGGCGCCACCGTGCTGATCATCGACGACGACGTGCGGAACGTGTTCGCGCTGACCAGCGCGCTGGAGCTGCACGGCATGTCGGTGCTCTACTCGGACAACGGCACCGACGGGATCCGGCTGCTGACCGAGCATCCCCGGGTGGACCTCGTGCTGATGGACGCGATGATGCCGGACCAGGACGGGTATGAGACCACCCGGGCGATCCGGCGCAACCGCAACTTCGCCGAGCTGCCCGTGGTGTTCCTCACGGCCAAGGCGATGCCCGGCGACCGGGAGTCGGCGCTGGCGGCCGGGGCCAGCGACTACATCACCAAGCCGGTCGACCTGGACGAACTCCTGGAACTCATGGCCTCCTGGGTCTCCGGCGTGGCCCAGGGTATCGAGGAGGTGCCGTGAGGGCATCGGGCTGCGGAGCGGACCAGGAGGCAAGATGAGCGGGATGGGCGAGGTGACCGCCAAGGCGCTGCTCGTGGATGACCGGCGGGACAATCTGATCGCGCTGGAGGCGATCCTGCAGGGGCTGCCGGTGGAGCCGGTCGCGGTGGACAGCGGCGAGGCCGCGCTCAAGCAGCTACTCATCGACGATTTCGCGGTGATCCTGCTGGACGCCCAGATGCCCGACATGGACGGCTTCGAGACCGCCAGCCACATCAAGCAGCGGGAGCGGACCCGGCACGTGCCGATCATCTTCCTGACCGCGGCCGACCGGGACGCCCACCTCGCCGTCCGCGGGTACGCTGCCGGCGCCGTGGACTACCTGACCAAACCCTTCGATCCGTGGGTACTGCGGGCCAAGGTCTCCGTGTTCGTGGACCTCTGGACCAAGGGCCGCGAGCTGGACGTGTACGCCGAGCAGGCGCGCCGGTACCGGCAGCTGAGCGCGGCCGTGGAACAGGCGCTGCCGCTGCTCGCCTCCGGCGACCCGGCCGACGTCGGGCGGGCGGCGGAGCTGCTGGACCGGGCGCGGGTCAGCGAATCATCAGCACGGGTCGCAGGCCGGTGATGTCGAGCACCCGGATCAGGAAGTCGCCGACGTTCGTCAGCACCAGGCAGCTGTGCGCGAAATCCGCCCGCCGGGACAGCACGACCAGCGTGCCCAGGCCCTGCGAGTCGCAGAACGTGACCCCGCCCATGTCCAGCAGCACCCGCGGCGGCGGGTCGGCGAGGATGTCACTGACGGTAGCGGAGAGCGCCGCGACATTGCCGAGGTCGATCTCCCCAGCCACGCTGATCACGGCCTCCGACGGGGACCGCGTCACCGATATGGACAGCTCAGGACGCTCCACCGCAACAGCCTAACCCGAGGTACCCGGGGTGCGCCGGTTACCACCGGTCAGGGGCCGGCCCGGGTGCGGCGCATACGTAGCCTGCTGAGACAATCATCGGGCTGTGACGGATATTGACCCGGCGGCGGCCGGCCGGTACCCGGCCGATGCGCCCGCCTCTCAAGCACTGTTCGACCGCGCCCGGACCGTCGTACCCGGCGGGGTGAACTCCCCTGTCCGCGCGTTCAAGGCGGTCGGGGGTACGCCGCGGTTCATGGTGCGCGGCTCCGGCTGCTGGCTGGCGGACGCGGACGGGCGGCGGTACGTCGACCTGGTCTGCTCCTGGGGACCGCTGCTCTTCGGCCACGCGCACCCGGCCGTGGTGGAGGCGGTACAGCAGGCGGCGGCGCGTGGTACCAGCTTCGGTACGCCCACCCCGGGCGAGGTCGAACTGGCCGAGGAGATCGTCGGGCGTACCCCGGTCGACGAGGTACGCCTGGTCAACTCGGGTACCGAGGCCACGATGTCGGCGATCCGGCTGGCCCGCGGGTACACCGGGCGGTCGAAGGTGGTGAAGTTCGCCGGCTGCTACCACGGGCACGTGGACTCGTTGCTGGCGGCGGCCGGCTCCGGCGTGGCCACGCTGGGACTGCCGGACACGCCGGGAGTCACCGGTGCCACCACCGCCGAGACGATCGTGCTGCCGTACAACGACCCGGATGCGGTACACGCGGCGTTCGAGCAGCATGGCGACCAGATCGCGGCGGTCATCACCGAGGCGGCGGCCGGCAACATGGGGGTGATCGCCCCGCGGCCCGGCTTCAACGCGCTGCTGCTGGAGCTGGCGCAGACGTACGGCGCGCTGCTCATCCTGGATGAGGTGATGACCGGCTTCCGGGTGTCCCGCTCCGGCTGGCACGGGCTGGACCCGGTCGCCGCCGACCTGTGGACGTTCGGCAAGGTGATGGGCGGCGGGCTGCCCGCGGCCGCGTTCGGGGGCCGGGCGAAGATCATGCAGCGGCTCGCCCCGGCCGGCCCGGTGTACCAGGCGGGCACCCTGTCCGGTAACCCGCTGGCCTGCGCGGCCGGCCTGGCCCAGCTGCGGCTGGCCACGCCCGAGGTGTACGCGACGCTGGACCAGACCGCGCACACGGTCGCCAAGCTCGCCACGGACGCGCTGTCGGCGGCGGGGGTACCGCACCGGCTGTCGACCGCCGGCAACATGTTCTCGATCTTCTTCACCGACCGCGAGGTGCACGACTACGAGAGCGCCAAGGCGCAGGACGTGGGCGCGTTCCGGGCGTTCTTCCACGCGATGCTGGCCGCCGGCGTGTACCTGCCGCCCAGCGCGTACGAGGCGTGGTTCGTGTCCACCGCGATCGACGACGACGCGCTGGACCGGATCGCCGCCGCCCTGCCGGCCGCCTCCGAAGCCGCTGCCGCCGCCGGGGCGCAGGATCCGTCATGAAGACGGTGGTCCACCTGCTCCGGCACGGTGAGGTGTTCAACCCGCAGAAGATCCTCTACGGCCGGCTGCCCGGGTACCACCTGTCCGAGCTGGGCGTACAGATGGCCAAGGCGGCGGCCGAGTCGCTGGCCGGGCACGACGTCACCCACCTGGTGGCCAGCCCCATGGAGCGGGCGCAGGAGACCGCCCGCCCGTTCGCCGAACAGTTCGGCCTGCCCGTGACGGTGGACGGGAACCTCACCGAGAGCGGGAACATCTTCGAGGGCAAGCGGGTGTCCGTCGGCGACGGCGCGCTGCGCGACCCGCGCAACTGGTGGGCGCTGCGCAACCCGCTCACCCCGTCCTGGGGCGAGCCGTACCAGCTGATCGCGAAGCGGATGTGGGCGGCACTGGAGGCGGCCCGCACGGCGGCCGAGGGGCACGAGGCCGTCTGCGTCTCACACCAGCTCTCCATCTGGACCCTCCGCCGGTACGCCGAGCGCAAGCCGCTCTGGCACGACCCGCGCCGCCGGCAGTGCGCCCTGGCCAGCGTGACCAGCTTCCACTTCGAGGACGCCCGGCTGTCCGGCATCGGGTACGCCGAGCCCGCCGCCCACCTGGTACCGCCGCGATGAGGCGCGTGGCGGTCGCGTGCGCCGTACTGCTCGCGCTCGGCGGGTGCAGCACCGGTACCGGTTCCGCGGCGCCCGGCACCAACACCAACCGGTACGTGGCCGGGGACGGCAGGACCATCGAGTACCCGGTGGCCAAGCGGGTGGCCGCGCCGGCGGTGTCCGGCGACACGCTCGGCGGCGGCCGGTTCGACCTCGCGGCGCAGCGCGGCAGGGTGGTCGTGGTGAACTTCTGGGCGGAGTGGTGCGCGCCGTGCGTGCTGGAGTCCAGCGCGCTGGAGAGCGTCCACAAGTCCACTCAGGACAGTGGCGTGGTCTTCGTCGGCGTGAACAGCCGGGACGAGCACGACAAGGCGCTGGCGTTCCAGACCGACCGCCTCACCTACCCGAGCCTGTTCGACCCGGCCGGGCGGATCGCGCTGCGCTTCCCGGACGTGGCCAGCGCGCTGCCCACCACCGTGGTCATCGACCGGCAGGGCCGGATCGCGGCGGCGGTACACGACGCGGTCACCGAGGCCGGGCTGGCCGGGCTGGTCAAGCAGATCGCCGCGGAGCCGTAGTGGCGCAGCACGTGCTCGCCGGTACCACCGACGACAGCCCGCCGCCGCCCCCGCCGACCGCGCGCGGGCCGGGTTGGGGTGCCGCCCTGATGGGCCCGGGCCGGCGGCTGTGGCGCTGGCTGACCAGCATGCGTACCGCGCTGATCCTGCTGTTCCTGCTCGCGCTGGCGGCGATCCCGGGCTCGCTGCTGCCCCAGCGCAACGTGAACCCGGAGAAGGTCACCCAGTACTTCGCCGCGCACCCGAAGCTGGCCCCGCAGCTGGACCGGCTGTCCGTGTTCAGCGTGTTCTCCTCGCCCTGGTTCTCCGCGATCTACCTGCTGCTGTTCGTCTCGCTGGTGGGCTGCCTGGTGCCGCGGCTGCGGGCACACGTGATCGCGCTGGTGCGGGTACCCCCGGATGCTCCGGCGCGGCTGGAACGCTTGCCGGCGCACGCCGCGGGCCTCGCGCTCGACGGCGATCCATCGTCGGCCGCGCGGCGCCTGCATGCCTTGCTGCGCAAGCGGTGGTTCCGGGTGCGGACCCGCGGGCACGCCGACGGCAGCGTCACGGTGAGCGCGGAGAAGGGGTATCTCAAGGAGACCGGGAACATCCTGTTCCACTTCGCGCTGCTGGCCATCCTCACCGGCGTCGCGTTCGGCTCGTGGTACGGCTACCACGCCGACCGGCTCGTGGTGGAGGGGCCGGACCAGGCGTTCTGCAACACGCTCCAGCAGTTCGACGACTACGGGCTGGGCGCCCGCGTGGACCCGCGCGACCTGGAGCCGTTCTGCCTGCAGCTGAACAGGTTCAGCGCGCGGTACGCGGACAGCGGGCAGCCGCTGGCGTTCTCGGCGTCGGTGACGTACACGATCGGCGACGGCGCCCCGCACCACACCACGATCAAGGTGAACGATCCGCTGCGGCTGTCCCGGGCCCGGGTCTACCTGATCGGTCACGGGTACGCGCCGGTGATCCGGTACACCGACCGGTACGGGCGTACCCAGACCACGGTCGTGCCGTTCCTGCCCCAGGACGGCCTCTACACCAGCACCGGCGTGGCCCTGTTCCCCGACGTCAACGTGCCGCCGACCGGGCTCGACCCGAACAACAAGCAGCAGATGGCGTTCCAGGGCGTGTACGTGCCCACCTCCGACGGCACCCACGCCACCTCGATCTTCCCGGGCGAGCGCAACCCGGTACTGGTGATCACGCCGTACCGCGGCGACCTCGGCCTGGACGCGGGCATCCCGCACTCGGTCTACTCGCTCAACTCCGACGAGATCGACCGGGGCCGGCTCAAGCCGGTGACCAGCGCGCCGCTGCGGCTCAAGCCCGGCCAGTCGGCGACCCTGGACGACGGCTCGCGGGTCGAGTTCGTGGGTACCCGCCAGTTCGCCACCATGGCGGTGCGGTACGACCCGGGCGAGCAGATCGTGCTGGTCGGCGCCGTGTGCCTGCTGCTCGGGCTGGTGACGATGCTGTTCGGGCGGCGCCGCCGAGTCTGGTTCCGGGTGCGCCCTTCGGGTGAGAGCAGCACCGCGGAGGCCGCGGCGCTGGCGCGCGGTGAATACGTAGGTTTCGATGCCGAGTTCGCGGCGATAGTCGAAGAAGCGGGGCGGTCATGAGTGGTGTATCCGATCTTCTGCTGCAGTCAACCATCCTCGCGTACACGCTGGCGATGCTGGCGTACGCCGCCGAGTACGCGTTCGGCAGCCGGGGCGTGGTGGCCCGGATCGCGAGCCGGGAGAGGCGGGTGCTGGTCGGCGCCGGCGGTCCGTCCACAGTGGAGTTTGTCGAGGACCCCGTGCCGCCGTCGGCCCTCGCCAACCCGGCCGTAGCCGCGTTCGCCGGCCGGATCGGGCTCGGCCTCAACCTCGCCGGCTGGCTGCTCCATCTCGGCTGCATCGTCACCCGCGGGCTGGCCGCGCACCGGGTGCCCTGGGGCAACATGTACGAGTTCGTCCTCGCCGTCTGCTTCGTCGGCGCCACCGCGTGGCTGGTGCTGCTGCGCCGCCGCCCGGCGGTACGCCCGCTCGGGCTGTTCGTCACGCTGGTGCTGGTACTGCTGCTCGGCACCGACGCGCTGCGCCTGTACACGCCGGTCGGGCCGCTGGTGCCGGCGCTCAACTCGTACTGGCTGAAGATCCACGTCACCGCCGCGATCAGCGCCTCCGGCATCCTGCTGGTCGGCTTCGTCGCCGCCGCGCTGACCCTCGTCCGGTACGGGTACGAGGCCGGCAAGACGCGCTTCCCGTACTCGCTCGGCGACCGGCTGCCCGCCTCGGACGGGCTGGAGCGGCTGACGTTCCGGGTACACGCGTTCGCGTTCCCGATCTGGACCTTCGCCATCATCTGCGGCGCCATCTGGGCGGAGGCGGCGTGGGGCCGGTACTGGGGCTGGGACCCGAAGGAGACCTGGTCCTTCGTGGCCTGGGTGCTCTACGCCGGGTACCTGCACGCCCGCGCCACGCCGAGCGTCAAGCGCAACGTGGCCACCTGGATCGCGGTGGTCGGCTGGGTCGCGATGATGGTCAACCTGTTCGGTGTCAACCTGGTCATCTCCGGCCTGCACTCCTACGCCGGCGTCAAGTAACGGCTAACAACTGCCCGCGCGCCAGGTGTTGTAGCTGTAGCGCCAGTTGAGGCAGTAGGCACCGCCGCCGTTGCCGGCGTTGGTGGGTACCCGGTCCGGCGTCCAGTACCGCATCGGCGCGTCCGGGTCCGCGCGCAGCTGGACGTTGTCCACGTCGATCGGGGGTACCCGCACCGTGCCGCCGCGCCGCGGGTCCACGTACACCTCGACGTACTGCTCGACCTGCGCGTGCTCGCTGATCGGCAGCTTCTGCGCGGTCAGCTTGTGCCACGCCTCGTGCCACCACAGCCAGGCGACCCAGGTGGCGCGCGGCCCGGTGTCCGCCGCCGTCAGCTCGATCCAGATCCGGTCGCCGCCGCGGATCGGGTACTGGTCGTAGAAGGTCCACCGGTTGGAGTTGGTGTCGAACGTGTACACCCGCTGCCGCCCGGTACCGGCCCAGCCGGTCTCCGCCCAGCCGGCTTCGAGCCAGCGGGTACCGCCCGGGGTGTCGCCCTTCACCATGAACCGGCTGGCCACGAAGTCGTAGGTGCCCTTGCGTACCTGCGGGGCGGTGACCGTCATCCGGCCGAGTACCCCGGACCAGGTACCGGCGGTGGTCGCGCCGAGGTGGTGGTACCCGGCTCCGGGTGCCGGGGTGGGTGCGGTGGGGGTGGTGCTGACGAGGTCGACCAGTACGGTCACCAGCACGGCGTACGTCGCGGCGCGCGCCACCCGCCCAAGCTTCACATGCCACTCAACCGCCCGCGCCGCGCCCGGGTGACGCCCATTTCGCCCGCTGACGGCAGGAGGCCCGGCCGCCAGGCCGGGCCTCCTGCGGACTCTGCGGTTACACGCCCAGGTCCCGGCGGGTACGGCGCCGGCCGAGGAGGGTGAGGGCGGCGCCGAGGACCAGGGCCAGTGCACCGGCGGCGACGATCAGCGCGGTGGGGGCACCGGTGATCGGGAGGCCGCCACCCGAGCCGCCCGAGTTCGCGGGCAGGCTGACGGTCACGTCGGCGGTGTTGTCCGCCGCGTTGTCGTCCTGGTAGACCTGCGGCTGCCGGTCCTTGTCGTTGAGGCTGGCCGCCCCCTTGGTACCGGCCGAGGTCAGCTGCGTGATCTTCAGCTTGAACGTCGTCAGGGTGGACTGGCCGGCGTCGAGGAACAGGGTCGGCGCGAAGCAGCGGTAGTAGTCCGCGCCGGTCTTGCCGCGGACCGGTGTCGGTACGCCGTTGTTGTCGATGATCGCGTCGCAGTTCGCGGGCACCGCCACCGTGGTGGTACCCGCCGGGACGCTGAAGGTGAACTGCACGGCGGTGTCGCCCCCGTGAGTGTCGTCCAGCGCCGCCGGCCCGTTGTTCTTCACGCCGATTGTGACGGGCACCACGTCTCCCACGTTCCCGGAGGTGGTGGCGCCGATCGCGGCCGCGTCCAGGTGGCTGTTGACGACGGTCACCTGCAGCTCACCGTAGTTGTCGCCGCTGTCGATGTCCTTGGGCTGGGGTGCGGCGGCGGACACGGTCTTGAACGTCAGCGTGCGACCGCTGCGCGGGCGTGCCTTGAAAGCGAGCGTCGACAGGGCCGACGTGTCCTCGCCGATGCCCTCGACCAGGGTCTCGGCGTTCTGGAACTTGCTGGCGTCCCTGGCGACCTTGGCGTCGAAGTTGACCTCCAGGAACGTGCCCGGCTCGATGGTCACATCCGGGGCCTGGCACGTCACGATGTGGTGCGAGTTCTCGTCGGCGTACCTGCAGCCGTCGTACGCGGCGGGGACCAGGCCGTGGTCGAAGTCGACCGTGACCTGCAGACCCTTGGCCGTCTTGTCACCCGCGTTGTAGAAGTCCGTGGTCGCGGTGACCACGTCGCCGACCTTCACGTCCGCCTTGAGTGGCGGGTCCAGGACGACCAGGTCGACCCCGTCCGCGATCGTGACGTTGCCGGTCGACGTGGAGCTGGTGACATTGTCGCCGGCAGTGGTGATCTTGAGGGTGCCGTGGTCGCCGGCGTGCGCGGCCGCGTCGGGCAACAGCACGATGGGCAACCGGTCCGCCATGTCCGTCATGGAGGGCAGCGGGCACGTGGTGCTGGCGCCGGCCGTGGTGCAGTCGCTGCCCAGCGGCCCCAGGTGGGCGATACCGGCCAGGTCCGACGCGTCAAAGGTGATCGTCGGGTTCTGTACGCCGTGCATGTTCAGGAAGACAAAGACCACCTTGCCGGGCGAACCGGCCCCGCCCATTGTCACGTCGGCGATACTCGCGCTGATGGAGGGCGAGTCGTCGGCCATGGCGGCGGTGCCGTTCAGCGTCGCGGTGGCCAGGAGGGCCAGGCCGAAGCCGGTGGCCCAGATGCGGTTGCGGCGGATCATGGATTCCTCTCCGGGGGTACGTGCCACCGAATGTGAGTCAGGCACGCGGTAGGACCGAGGGATCGTATCGATCACCTGGCGACGCCGCCATCCCGTGTGCGACCGCGGTCAGCGCGCTTGTCAGACTGGCGGTATGGGTAAGGGGTTCCCGTACGACGATCTGAAGGACTTCCTGGCTGTGTTGACGGCAGCCGGCGAGCTGCACCGGGTCGCGGTACCGGTGGATCCGACCCTGGAGGTCAGCGAGATCGTTACCCGAACGGTACGGGCGCAGGGGCCGGCACTGCTGTTCGAGCGGCCGGTACGCGGGCAGATGCCGCTGGCCATCAACCTCTTCGGTACGCACCGGCGGATGGCGATGGCGCTCGGTGTGGCGGACGTCGAGGAGATCGGGCACCGGATCGGTGAGCTGGTCCGGCCCGAGCTGCCGGTGGGCTGGGCCGGCATCCGCGAGGGCCTGGGCAAGCTGATGCAGCTCAGGTCGGTACCGCCGAAGCGGGTCAAGACCGCGCCCTGCCAGGAGGTGGTGTATCCGGACGTGGACCTGGACCGGCTGCCCGGCCTGCAGACCTGGCCGGACGACGGCGGCGTGTTCCACAACTTCGGGCTGACGCACACCCGCCACCCGGAGACCGGCAAGCGCAACCTCGGCCTGTACCGGCTGCAGCAGCACTCCCGCGACACGCTCGGCATGCACTGGCAGATCCACAAGGACTCCACCGCGCACCACGCGGTCGCCGAGCGGCTCGGGCAGCGGCTGCCGGTGGCCATCGCGATCGGCTGCGATCCGGTGGTCAGCTACGCGGCGACCGCCCCACTCCCGTCGGACATCGACGAGTACCTGTTCGCCGGGTTCCTGCGCGGCGAGCGGGTGGAGATGGTGGACTGCCTGAGCGTGCCGCTGCAGGTACCGGCGCACGCGCAGATCGTGCTGGAGGGCTACGTCGAGCCGGGCGAGCGGCACCCGGAGGGGCCGTTCGGCGACCACACCGGCTTCTACACGCCGGTCGAGCCGTTTCCGGTGCTGCACGTGACGAAGATGACGAGCCAGCGCGATCCGGTGTACCACTCGATCGTGACGTCCAAGCCGCCGCAGGAGGACGGGCCGATCGGGCACGCCACCGAGCGCATCTTCCTGCCGCTCATCAAGATGCTCGTGCCGGACATCGTGGACCTCGCGATGCCCGAACCGGGCGTCTTCCATAACTGTTTAATTGTTTCAATCAATAAGCGATATCCGAAACAGGCGCAAAAGGTCATGAACGCGGTCTGGGGTGCCCACCTGCTCTCCCTGACCAAGCTGATCGTGGTGGTGGATGACGACTGCGACCCGCACGACTACCACGAGGTGGCGTTCCGCGCCTTCGGCAACGTCGACTACGCGCACGACCTGCTGCTCACCCAGGGACCCGTGGACCACCTCGACCACGCGTCGTACCAACAGTTCTGGGGCGGGAAGGCAGGAATCGACGCCACCCGCAAACTGCCCACCGAAGGTTATGCCCGCGGCTGGCCGGACGCGGCGGTCATGTCACCCGATGTTGTGTCCACTGTAGACAAGCGATGGAAGGAGTACGGGCTGTGACCGCGGTAGCGGCGACCGGGCGGACCCGCGCCTTCCTGGATCTGGTACGCGTGGAGCATTCGGTGTTCGCGCTGCCGTTCGCGTACCTCGCGGCGGCGGTCGCGCTGCACCGGGCGGGTACCGGCGTGCACTGGCTGGATCTGGTGCTCATCACGGTCGCGATGGTCGGTGCGCGTACCTTCGCCATGGCGGCCAACCGGATCATCGACCGGCACATCGACGCGCGCAACCCGCGTACCCGCAACAGGGAACTGGTGACGGGTGCCGTGTCGCTGCGGACGGCCTGGCTCGGCGCGGCCGTGGCGCTTGTTGTTTTCCTCGCCGCGGCCGCGCTGCTCAACCCGCTGTGCCTGGCGCTGTCGCCGCTGGCCGTGCTCCCGATGATCGTGTACCCGTACGGCAAGCGCTTCACCAACTGGCCGCACGCGATCCTCGCGCTGGCCCAGATGGTCGGGCCGGTCGGCGCGTGGCTCGGCATCACCGGCACCGCGCGCGGGTCGGCGCCGGCGTGGATCCTCGGCGCGGCGGTGGGGCTGTGGATCGGCGGCTTCGATCTGATCTACGCCACCCAGGACGCGGAGATCGACCGCGAGATCGGCGTGCACAGCGTGCCGGCGCGGTACGGGATCCGCTTCGCGCTGTGGGCCTCGTCCGTGGTGCACGTGGTGACGTTCGGGCTGTTCGTCTGGTTCGGTGTGCTGGCCGGGCTGGGCTGGCTGTGGTGGATCGGGCTGGCGCTGACCGCGGTGGCGTTCGGGTACGAGCACGCGATCGTGAAGCCGGGTGACCTGTCCCGGGTGAACCGCGCGTTCTTCACCGCCAACGGGTTCGTCGGCATCGTGCTGTTCGTGTTCGCCCTCGCGGACCTGGTGTTGCGGTGAGGACGCCGTGGGTGGTCGGGGTCACCGGCGCGTCGGGTACGCCGTACGCGAAGGCCGTGCTGGGCGGGCTGCTGGACGCGGGGCTACCGGTGGACCTGGTGGTGTCGCGGGCGGCGCGGCTGACCCTGCTCGACGAGACCGGCATCTCGTTCCGGGACGCGCACTGGAAGGACGACCTCGCGGCCTGGCTGGGTCGGGACATCGGGGACGTGTCGTACTGGCCCGCCGGTGACCTGGCCGCCGGCCCGAGCAGCGGCTCGTACCCGGCGCGCGGGATGATCGTGGTGCCCGCGAGTACCGGCTCGTGCGCGGGGATCGCGCTGGGGCTGTCCAAGGACCTGCTCCAGCGGGCGGCCGAGGTCAACCTCAAGGAGCGCCGCCGGGTGGTGCTGGTACCGCGCGAGACGCCGGTCTCCCGCAGTCACCTGGAGCACCTGA
>DATEJJ010000804.1:0-7269 GCA_035278125.1 Rugosimonospora sp. | reverse complement strand
CAGCTCGACCAGCCCGGCGGCGCGCTCGACGTCCCCGGCGGCCAGTGCGTGGCGTACGGCCGGGGCCGGCTCGCCGTTGCCGTCGTACCAGTGACTCGCGCGGCGGTGCAGTTCGGCGACCAGGTCGGGCTGCCCGTCCAGCAGCCGGGTGTACAGCACGTCCGCGAACAGGTGGTGGTACCGGTACCACTGGCGGTTGTCGTCCAGCCGGACCAGGAACAGGTTGGCCCGGTCCAGCGCCGCCAGCATCGCCCTGCCGCCCGGCGTACCGGTCACCGCGTCGCACAGCGGGCCGCTGAGCCGGCTCAGGATGGAGGTACGCACCAGGAAGTCCCGCACCTCGTCGGGTTGGCGCGCCAGCACCTCCTCGACCAGGTAGTCCACAATGTACCGGTCGTCGCCCGCGAACCCGGCGATGAACCCGGAAACGTCGGCCCGGCCCCGCATCGACAGCGCGGCCAGTTGCAGCGCGGCGATCCACCCCTCGGTACGCCCGTCCAGCGTGGCGATGTCGCTTGTGGACAGCTCCAGCCCGGCGACCTCGGTGAAGTACGCGGCCGCCTCGTCCAGGGTGAAGCGCAGGTCGGCGGCGCGCAGCTCGACCAGTTCGCCGCGCGCCCGCAGCCGGGCCAGCGGCAGCGGCGGGTCCACCCGGGTGCTGATCACCAGGTGTACCCGCGGTGGCAGGTGCTCCAGCAGGAACGCCACGCCCGCGTGGACAGCCGGGTCGTCCACGAGGTGGTAGTCGTCCAGCACCAGGTCGACGCCGTCCGGTACCGCGGCAAGCTCGTTGACCACCGTGGCCAGTACGGCCTCGATCGGTGGCCGCGCCGACTGCAGCAGCGGGAGCGTACCCGCGCCGACGCCCGGTACCACCCGTTGCAGCGCGGCGATGACGTAGGTCCAGAACGCGGCGGGCTGGCTGTCACTCTCCTCAAGGGACAGCCACGCCACCGACCGTTTCCGCGCGCCCGCGCTTGCCAGCCACGCGCTCAGCAGCGTCGTCTTGCCGAAGCCGGCCGGCGCGGAGAGCAGCGTCAGCCGCGCCGCCACCCCGTGGCCCAGCCGGTCACTCAGCCGGGGCCGGGCGACCAGGCTGCGCCGTACCTCGGGACGGAACAGCTTGGTCTCGACCAGCGGGCTCGCCACACGGACGAGCCTAGCCGGGCACCAGCCGGTTGAAGAGGTACTCGAAGTCGTTGACGGCGTTCGACACCCCGGTACTGACGAACGTGTACGCCGCCGGCGCGTACGTGGTGACGTACCCGGTCAGGGCCGTACCGATGGCACCCGCGAACTCGACCACCGGGTCGAAGAGGAAGCCGGCCACGGCCACCCCCAGTTCCGGGAAGGCGAACAGGATCGCGGCCACGGCCAGGGTGATCGCGCCCACGGCCAGCCCGATCTGCGCCCACGCCGGCAGGCTCTGGTACCAGGTGCTCAGGTTCACGAAGATGTCCTGCAGCGGCGCGATCGGGTTCGCCAGGATCGGCGGGCTGATCACCGGCGTGATCGGGGACACGCTGGTGCTGTTGGGTACCGACGTGTTGCCGACCGTCACCGGTGGCGTGATGGGTGTCGTGGTGACCGGCGGCTGCACCAGCGCGGGCGGTGGAGGCGGCGGCTGCGGCAGCACGTGCGAGCCCATCGACGGGGTGATGGGGAACGTCTCGATCACCGGTACCGGCTGGCTGATCTGCACCGACGGCAACCCCCAGCGCCGCTGGATCGACTCCCACGGGTTGTTGAAGTCGGTCGGGTGCCCGCGCCGGACGGCCCGGTTGCCACCCTCCTCGTCGCTGGGCGCGTTCTTCTTGCCCAGCCCCCTGATGGCGGTCTTCGGATCGATCGAGTCGTCCACGTTCTGCGTCGGTTCGGCGTTGCCGTGGTTCCCGGTCTGGGTCATGGTGGTGGTCTGCGTCGGGGTGGTCGTGTGCCCCTGCATCGCGTCCACGAACTGGCCGAACTGCTCGGCGCTGGGCACGGCGATCTGGATGATGTAGATCACCGCGATGATCCACTGTGCCGGACCCCAGTTGTTGTCCGGCCGCTCCGGCGGACCGGGCTCGCCGGTGTCGTGGCCGCTCGGGTCGGTCAGCGTGGCCGGGTTGTCGTGCACGTACGCGTACCGGTCCGGACCGTCTACTGTGGAGTCGGCACTGGTGAACTCGCCGGTCAGCGGGTCGAGCTGGCGGGCTGAGTCGTCGATCAGCCCGGTGAGCGGGTCGGCGCGCTGCCCGGTGTACCCGTGGCTGTCGGGCATGGTGCCGGTGCGGAACCGGGGCGTGCCGTACGGCGTGTAGAGCTGCGCGGCGGTGACGTTGCCGGCGCCGTCCAGCGCGACGAGGGTGCTGCCGAGACCGTCGCTGCCGAGGTACGAGAGCACTCCGTTGACGGACAGGGCGATCCGCTGCCCGCCCGCCGAGAAGTACGCGGTGGTGGTGGTACCCGACGGGCCGTTGGTCACCTCTTCCAACCCGTCCACATACACCACGGTGCTGGTACCGTCGCCGCCGGTCACCTGCTGTGCCACCTTGGTGCCGTCCGGGTCGTACAGTTCGGTGGCGGTACGGGTGGGCGCGGTGGGCGCGTCCTGCCACGAGGACATCCGGCCCTCGTTGTCGTACCCGATGACCGCGCAGGGGCCCAGGTTCGTCACCGCCCGGCAGGTGAGGTCGCCGGCCGCGTCGTAGCTCGCGGTGTACCCGGTACCCACCTGGGTCGGCGCGTCCGGGTGCGCCGGATCGGTGTACTGGTACGCGCCGAGCGGGCCGCTGGTCAGCCGGTCCATCACGTCGTACGTGTACGCCTGGTTGTAGGCGCCCGCGGACAGCGTGGTCGCGGTGATGGCGGTACCGGTGCACGCCGGCGTACCGGTGGAACCGGCCCAGGTGAGCCGGTACTGGTCGTCGTAGCAGAACTGTTGCCGGTCGGTGCCCTGCGGCAGCGTGGTGGTCGCCGACGTGACGTTGCCGGCGCCGTCGAAGGTGCGCGCCTGGTCGAACAGCACGGTCGAGTCGGACACGCGGGTCAGCCCGGTGTCGACCAGCCGCCCGAGCAGGTCGTAGGCGGCGCCCAGGTGGTACGCGCCGTTGGCCAGCGAGGCACCGGTCAGGTCGCCGGCCGCGTCGTACACCGCACCGTCCAGCAGGGTGGTGCTGCCCGACGGCTGGCGCAGGCTGACCGTGCTCAGCACGCCGCTCGCGTACGTGTTGGTGACGACCTCGCCGTCCGGATACGTCAGGGTGGTGACGTCACCCGCGTCGTCGTACGCCTGGCCGACGCTGTAGCGGCTGCCGTTGACGGTCAGCGTATGCCCGGTCTCCCGGCCCCGCGCGTCGTAGGTGTAGCTCCGCGACCCGGTCATCCCGCCGCCGCTGAACGCCTCACCGGTGAGGTGGCCGAGGCCCGGGTTGCCGTTCGCCGTACTGTCGTACTGGTAGGTGGCGTACGCTCCGGTGGCGCTGTTCGTGGTGTTCCGCCACAGTGGACGGCCGAGCGCGTCGTACCCGGTGAACGTGGTGGCACCGCGCGCGTCCACCACCTCGGTCCGGTTCCCGTCCGCGTCGTAGGCGTAGTGCTCGGTACCCCGGTCCGAATCGGTCATCGCGACGAGTTGGCCCGCGTCGTCGTACGTGTACGTGGTGCTGGTCGCCCCGTCCGGGCGCACCACCTTCGTGACGTTTCCGGCCTCGTCGTAGGTCGAAACCGTGGTGGCGTAGGGCGAATACGTGCCGGTCCCGGTGTACGACCGGGTGTAGACGGTGTGCCCGAACGCGTCGCTGTAGCTGGCCTGCTGGTGCCCGAGCGGATCCACCACCGAGGTCGCGGTGTAGCAGGCGGTGTCGGTGGTACCCGCGATACCACATACCACAGACTTCGTGGTGAGCGTCGTCCCCGAGGTCGCGTTGGTGACCTTGCTGGAGCGTCCGGAGAGGTACGCGGTCGTGCCGCCCGGCTGGCTCGCGTCCGGTACCGCGAACGCCGCCGCGCCCGGCGCACCCGAGTATGCCGCCACAAGGTACGGCGAGCTGGTGAACACCGGCCGGCCCATCGGGTCGTAGTAGGTGTACGTCACCGTGTCGTGCCCGCCCGAGCCGGTGCTGCGCGTCTCCACCGGGCGCCCGAAACCGTCGTAGAACGTCCGGCTGACCGTGGTGGTGGCCGCGTCCACCCGGGAGGTGTGGTCGATCTCCACGCAGGGCGCCTGCGCGGCGGTACCGCCGCACCAGTCGGCGTACGCGGCCGCCGAGGTCCACGCCGCCGTCTCGCCGGGCTGCGCCGAGGTGGTCTCCCGGCCCAGCCCGTCGTACCCGAGCCGGGTCACCTGCCCGTTGAGGTCGGTCTGGGTGACCGGCCAGGTGCCGAAGCCACCGGTCGCGTCGGTGCTCGCCGAGTATCCCATGTGGACTGTCTGGCCGAGCGCGTTCTGCCCGGTGACCGAGTACGTGCCGTACACCGGATCCTTGTCCACGCAGACGCTCTGCCCGCTCGCGCCGGTCAGCGCGCAGCCGGTGTGCGCGGTGTCGCCCGCGTTGCCGTCCGCGTCGGTGACGCCGACCAGCCCGCCCCGCGCGTCGTACGCGCCGCTGACCGCGAAGGCGCCGCCGGCGGTGAAGCCGTTGGCACTGGTACCGCAGCTCGTGTGCCCCTCCTGCCGGGTGAGCCGGCCGGCCACCAGCGCGCCGTTCTGCCCCTGCGCGGCGGGCTGCCCGTCATAGGAGAACGTCACGCAGCCCAGGTGCCGGCTGCCGTCCGCCGAGATCGCGGTCTGGGTGGCCGGGAAGTCGATGAGGTACGTGCCGGTGACCCCGGTGCCGGTGGCGGTTACCGCGTCGTTCCACACGTACGTGGTCTGCGTGCCGACGGTCGTGGCGGACCCGTCGTTCCCGGTCGTCCTGCTGGACACCACCCGCCCGTAGCTGTCGTACCCGTACGTGGTGGTGCTGTGCGGCACCGCCGCCGTGGCCGCCTGCCCGTCCCGGGTGTAGGTGTCCACCTGCGACACCTGGATGTCGCAGACCGCCACCGGGTCGACGTTGCTCACCTCGGTGACGAGCTGCCCGTCCCAGGTGAACGTGTACGGGAAGCCCGAGTCGGTGTCCTTCGAGTCCTTCCAGGACGGTGAGCCCGCCACCCCTGCGGGCGGGCAGGTCACCGAGTACTTCGTGTCCTTCTCGCTGAGCAGCGTGCTGCCGTCGGTGTCGTACACGTCATCGGTGTACTCCCGGCCGTGCAGCGCGTTCGCCGGGTTCCACCACGCGGAGGCGTGGCAGAACGAACCCTTGCACGGGACCGCCGTGTCGTACACGCCGATGCCCTGGGTGGTGTAGTAGTGGTGCTTCTCCACCGACCCGTCGGGGTTCGTCACGTCCACCTCGGCGAAGCCCATGAAGCGTTCGTTGTTGAAGTCCGCCGGGTTGAAGTGGAACAGCGGGCGCCAGTACATGGTGGCGACGAAGCAGCGCCCGGTCGTGCTGCTGCAACCGGGCTGCGCCGGTACGGGTGTGGTGAGCCGGTACCGGTAGGAGGTGGTACTCGTCACCGTCTGGTTGCCCGCGGTCGACGCGCGTACCACCGAGTTGCTCTGCTGGGTGAGTACCGCCCGGCTCCACTCCTGGTACTCGGCGTGCGTACCGCACGGGTACGTGCTCTCGTGCCCGTTGCACCACAACGGATCCGCCGGGTCGTTCTGCCCGTTGAGCGTCATCACGCCGCTCACGTTCGGGTGCGCGTTGGCCCACGTGAACGTCTGCGCCAGGCCCAGGCCGTTGCTCACGCCCGCCAGGTAGTCGCTGTTGTTGGCGTAGCTCTGGCTCCACAGCACGCAGCCGTACACGCTCCAGATCGCGCCGTTCACGTCGGTCACGTTGTAGAGGAACCTCGGCGCGGCCCAGTTCCACGACGGTCCGCAGTTGACCTGCGTCACCACGATCCCGCCGGTGGAGGGGAACGTCACCGTGGGGCCAGGATCCGCCGCGAAGTCCAGGTCGGTGTACTCCTCGGTCACCTGCGTGTAGGTGAACGTCCGGGCCGGCAGGGCGGTGCTGCCGTCGGCGCCGACCTCGCGGAACGCGGTCAGGTCGAGCTGCCCGGCCGCCTGCGTGTTCTGCCCGGTCCACGGATCCTGGAACTGGTGCACCCCGGTCTGCTGGTAGGTGAACTGGTAGTCCCGCAGCGTGTTCCAGCTCGCGGTGGCGGAGCCGCGCACCTGTACCAGCGCGTCGTTGAGGACGAACGTCTGCTGCTGCAACGGCGGGTTGGTGTACCACGGGTCGTCGCAGCGCATCGGCAGCGCGTTGCAGCCGTTCTTGTTGCTCACCGTCGCGGTACCGGTGAACCGGCTCACCGCGTGCGCGGCCTGGAAACTGACCCGCATCAGCGGCGCCCAGGTGGTACCCGGCGCATCCCACTCCACAGTGGACAGCACCGTGTCCCGGGGGTACGCCATGCTCCCGCTGCTGCCGCCCTTCGCCATGTCCTGCTGGTACGTGACGTGGATCTGGTTGCCGCTGCGGTCGGCGATCAGGTCGAGCAGCCAGCCGGAGACGAAGTACTTGCTGCCGCTCGGGTAGTACCGCAGCGAGTCCATGGTGCAGCCGAACTCCTCCATGATCCCGTTGGGCAGGAAGACCCGGAAGCACGGCGGCTTGGCGGACATGCCGGGCAGGGACAGCGGCCCGGTGTACGAGTAGATCTTCGCGTGCGACTCGGTCGCGGTGTGCCACTGGATCGGGCCGGCGGTGATGCTGCTGCCGTTCTTGTCGTCGTAGTACGTGGACACCGTGACGTTCGGCGGCACCAGATCGTCGGCCAGCCCGTACGGGTCCTGGATGAACCAGCTGTTCTCCCAGTACTGCGCGTTCAGGTCCTCCTTCCAGGAGATCTGGCCGAGCGACAGGTTCCAGCCCTCCCCCACCCAGCCGGCCGCCGCCATCGGGTTGTGCTGCTCGCTGACCATCGCGCTGCTGTAGTCCAGCGCCAGGCGCGGGCTCAGCCCGCCCGGTCCGGCCGGCACGTCCAGCGGGTAGTTCGCGTTCAGCGAACCGGAGGCGGGATCGGCGGAGAACGGGTTCGCGGTACCGAAGACGGACACCGGTGCACTGGCCGCGAAGGTGACCGCGGTGGTCGCGGCGGCCGCGGGTACGGTCACCGCGGCGGTACCGTCGGGCGCGGTCGAGGTGGCCACGGCCGTCCGGCCCACCGTGGCGGTGACCGCGCCCGGGCTCTGCTGCCCCGCGTGCAGGTGGAGGGTCACCGGCTGGCGCA
>DATEJJ010000803.1:0-3732 GCA_035278125.1 Rugosimonospora sp. | reverse complement strand
GCGAATCTGGCCACCGCGTACGTCAGGGTCTCCTCCACCGGCTTGCCGTGCGGGTCGGACCAGATGAACTCCCGCCACCGGTTAGTCCCGATGTCCAGGACCCGCGCCACCCACGCCGTGCGGAGGTCCACCGCACCCTGCGGTTCCTTGATCCGCAGAAACTGGTAAACCGCCTTCTGCATGCTGGCGAGCATCCGCCGCCCTGAGTACCGCCCATACCCACCAGTGAAGGCGCCGACCAGCTTGGTCGAACCGGCCCCGGCCTGCCCGACGAACCCGCCATCACCGAACAGACCCGTGGAGACCGTCTCGGTGTTCGCCGCCTCGTCGTAGGGGTAGATCCGGTTTTCGCCCTTGCCCGGGAACTGCCCCGAGCCCGGCTCGCCGGCCGCGATCAGGCTCGAATCCGGCACACTCGGCGGTGCGACCGGCACCGGCCACAGCCGCACCGCGAACGTGCGCCCGCCGGCCTGCACCTGAAGGTCGACGCCGTCGTCGAGCGCCTGCCCGAACAGCGAGAACAGTTTGCGGCGTACCGTGTCCTCGGAAATGGCGTGGCGCGACAGCGGCACGATGCCGTTGAGCCACGCCGTCAGCTCCGCCGTGAACGGCATGTGCACGATGGTGTGGAACGCCGACACCAACTGGCTGTGATCCGTGGTGATGCCCGGCACGCTCGGGCGCGCCCCGACCCTTTCCGCGGACCAGTCCTGGATCACCAGCTGGGCCATTGCCGCTGCCAGGGTTGACCGTGATGGGCTGGTACCCGACTGCGGCCGTACCCGGCGGACGTGGGCGCGCAACAGCGGCAACGGGCCGTCCGCCGCATGGGCGGTGGTGAGTGCGTTGCGCAGCCGCGCCGCCAGCTGCCCCAGCCCTCGGGCCGTGACCTCGGGGGTACCCAGTGCCAGCAGCGTCATCGCCCGGTAGTCCGACCAGTCCGTGAACTGCCGGTTGCCCACCTCCGCGAACAGTTCCCGCCGGGCGGCCACCAGCCGCGCCACATCCGCCTCCGTCAGTGAGCCCAGCGACGGTTCGGATCCCGGCACGGTCCGGATGTAGTCCCAGACCTGGCGCACCTCGGCGCGTACCTGCTCGCGCGCGTCGGGCATCCCCGCTGCCCGCTGGACCTGGCGGAGCTGCCACTGCGCCATCCACCCGTGGACCGACCTGCGCCGCAACCGGCGTGCCAGCGCAGGTTTGCCGGTGAGCCGCCGGCCGGCGCTGACCGCCTGCCCCACCACCGTGGACGTGAGCCACCGCCGCCGGGCGGCGTCGGTGTCGTACACCCGCCGCAAATTGATCCAGGTCAGCGCCGCCGAGGGACCGATCTTGTCAGTGACGAGTTGACCGATCTGCTCTAGCCCTACTGGCTCGACCAGGGCGGCACCGTGATACCGGCGCGGGTAGCGCTGATACACCCGGCCAACCAGGTGATCGAGGACCTTGGCGCGGTCGGACAACGTGTGGTCCCCCAGCGCTTGGTCCTGTTCGTTGAGGGAACGTAGCAGGCCACGTACCTCCCAATTGCGCTCGGTCGTCGCCATGGGGCTGCCGGCCGGTGGCCCCACCACCGCATCCACCGCGGCGGCTTCCCGCTGCGCGAGCGCCTCAGGGCCGGTCGCCGCCGTGGCCGGCTCCAGACGGTCCTGCAACTCCATAAAGCCGTGGCGACGCACGATCCCGTCGATGCTGACGGGACGACCCGCGTCCAGCAGGTCCTGGATGTACCCGTCGATACGGGTCAGGTCCGCGGCGCTGACCTGGGTCGGGTGCGGTCCCAAGACCCGCTGTACCAGCGCCAGGTAGTCCGGTCGCCCCAGTTGCCCAGGGATCCAGCCGCGCGCACCGGCGAGCAGCGGAAATGCCGTGAACATCACGAATTCGCGCCAGTGCGTGAGGCCGCTTGCCCGATCGGCGGCCCCCTCTGCCGCAGTACGCGCGAACTCGGCCCGCGCCCGGGCCGCCAGCCGCCACCGTTGCTCCACCTCCGGGGTCGCCGTGGCCAGCAGCGCTCCGACCGGCGCCGCCGGAGCCTGCACCGCTGCGCGGGCCGCGTCGGTCGCCTCCGGCAACACCTTTTCTGCGGTGTGGCGCGCTTCGTTGACAGTGGGCGACCCGGTCGTGTCGCTAGCGGCGACCTCAGCGAGGTCACCGGTGGAAGGCGGCCTGTCGGCCTGCGCTGTCGCGGTGCCGCCGGCGGCGGCGTTCCGGGCGGCGAGATATGACGCGCGCAGGTCATCTGCGGGCAGTCCGTCGCGCGCGTCGGCGACCGCCCGCATACGCGCGACGAACTGAGCCATCGCCGCGCCGGTCGAGGACCTTGCGGAGGTGGGTGGTGCACCTTCGCCCAGCCCGGCGTGGGCGGCGAGCACATGGCTCACCAGCACGTCCATCGCCGCCGTATCCGCCACGGACAGCCCGTCGTGCGGCAACGGGTAGCCCACCCTCTCCAGCGACGCGCGCGCCGCCTCGGCCACCTCCCGGGCCGCACGTTCGGCCGCCTCGGCCTGGTCGGCCGAAGCCTGCCGGGTTCGCTGTGCCTGCGCCGCTGCGCGCTCAGCCGCCGCGGCGACCGAAACCGCGTCCCGGGCCGCTCGGACCGCCTGCGTCGCCTGGACGTGAGCGGTGATCGCCGCGGTGTACGCCACCTCTGCGACCCGCACCGCGGCCTCGCCGGACCGGGTGGGTGCCAGGTGCCGGATCCAGCGTGGGCGCGCGGGCGGCTGCGCAGCCGACCTGACAGCGGCGTCATGCTCGCGAGCCTCCGCCTCGACGTCTTCGGCTGCGGCCTGTTGAGCCTCCTGTGTACGCTCCAACGTGGCCCGCGCGGAGCCGTGTGCCTCTGTGGCGTGCCGGAGGGCCGCATTCGCCCTTGCCAGGGCCGTTTCTGCCCTCTGCGCCTCCGTGCCGGCGTGACGAGCCGATTGCTGCGCAATGTCGGTCGCGTCCCGGGCAGCCGCGAGGCGGTCGCCGGCCCACCTCCGGCTCTCAGCCTCGGTCATCAACCGGGCAAGCAGCGACTGCTGGCCCGGAACAGGCGCCTTGTCGCTTTCCGCCAGGGCCGGCTCCTGGATGCTCACGAGCGCACCCGACAGCGCTGCCAGGTACGCGAGCCGGCCCGCGACGAGTCCGTTTCCACGGCCTTCCGGGTCGTGCACTTCTGCCGCCGGTCCTGGTTGCGCCGGCGCCGGGCCGCGAAGCCGGGCGATCTCCCGGTCAGCTGCCTCCTTGGCCTCCACCTCGGCCGCGATCACGATGTCCGGGCGGCTGGCGGTCTCCGGCCGGGTCGACGCGTAGGCCGCCTGGTATGCCACGGACAACGCATTTCTTTCAACGGTCGGCATCAGGTACCCGTCGGGCCAGTCGATCCGGGACTCGGCCAGTAGCCAAGCCGCTTCGAGAGGGACTGTGTCGGTGACCGGGACATTGGCGGTAACGATGAGTGACACCACCGCCTCGGCGGCCTCATCGCGGTCCGCTGCGGGGGCGCCTTCGAGCAACTCCGCAAGGCCGGGAACGCGGGACAGCCGCCGCAGTGCGGCAAGCGTGCCGCGGGCGGCGGCCACCGGCTCGATCAGGAAGCCGGCGGCCTGGTACGTCTGCTCTGCGGCGGTGCGGGCAGCCTGTGCGACCCGGTATTCCTGCTCCGGCGTGAGCCCTCGGCCGCCTGCCCACCGGGCGGCCTCGCCGGCTGCCCGCCCGGCGGCCTCGTGGTCGGCGGCAGTAGGT
>DATEJJ010000802.1:0-12559 GCA_035278125.1 Rugosimonospora sp. | reverse complement strand
GCGAGCGCGGTGAGCGCGGCCAGCGCGAGCGCGGTGGTGATGCGTCCTCGGTGATGATCTGTCACGCCGGAAAGGTTGGCGGCGGGTTGCAAGGATCCGGGACGGGTGAAGGTACGGGTTCGGTAAAGCGCCCGCGCAGCGGTTAGCATCCAGCGGTGACCGGCATCGACCCGGATAACCTCGCCCGCGGCGAACGCGCCGCGCTGGCGGACACGCTCGTGGAGGTGGGCCCGGACCGGCCCACGCTGTGCGACGGGTGGACCACCCGTGACCTGGCGGCGCACCTGGTGCTGCGCGACCGGCGGCCGGACGCGGCCGTCGGGATCCTGGTCAAACCGCTGGCCGGGTACACGGCCAAGGTGCAGGCGGAGCTGGCCGGCCGGCCGTTCGAGGAACTGGTCGCGCTGGTCCGGCAGGTGCCGGCGCACTCGCCGGCGCGGCTGCGCGCGGTGGACCAGATGATCAATACGCAGGAGTACTTCATCCACCACGAGGACATCCGGCGGGCACAGCCAGGCTGGCAGCCGCGGCCGCTGGCGCGCCGGCTGGGCGAGGCGCTGTGGAGCCGGTCGCAGCCGCTGGCCCGGCTCGGGTTGCGCAGGTTCCCGGCCGCGCTGCTGCTGGACGCACCCGGGTACGGCGAGCTGAGCACCGGTGGCGGCGGGCCGGCACTGCGGGTCACCGGCGACCCGGGTGAGCTGGCCCTGTTCCTGGCCGGACGGCAGCGCGCGGCCAGAGTGGAGCTGACCGGCCCGGCCGACCTCGCCGAACGGCTACGCACCCGCCGCATGGGCGTCTGAACCGGCCGGGGGGAGCGCAGCCGGCGCCGGGCTGTGGCCGAGGCGAGCACCCCCGGCGTCTCCCTGCTCGGGCTGCAGGTCGGGTACCTCCGTCGCTGGCAGCGCCGGCAGGTTGAGGGTCACCCGCAGGCCGGGGCCCGCGTCGGCGAGGCTGGCCGTACCGCCGTGCAGCCGCGCCAGCTCGCGCACGATGGCCAGGCCCAGCCCGGTACCGCCACCGTCCCGGGCGCGCGCGTCGTCCAGCCGGGTGAACCGGTCGAAGACCCGCTCCCGGTCGGCCGCCGGGATACCGGGGCCGTCGTCCACCACCGACACCAGTACCCGCTGCCCGATCTGGCGCACGTCCACGGCGACCCGGCTGGTCGCGTGCCGGCACGCGTTGCTGAGCAGGTTGTCCAGCGCCCGGCGCAGCGCCACCGGGTCCCCCGCGACCCAGACCGGATCACCGCCCGGGGGTACCACCGCCACCCCCGCCCCGGCGCAGCCGGCTACCGCCTCGGCGAACAGGCTGGTCAGCTCCACCGGTTCGCGGCGGCGCAGGGTCGGGTCGCCCTCGTCCGCGCGGGCCAGCAGCAGCAGGTCGTTGACGAGCCGGCCGAGCCGCTCCACCTCGGCGCGCAGGTCCCCGGTGGGCGCCGGCTCGTTGAGGTGGTCGGCCACCTCCAGCTGGGTACGCAGCGAGGCGATCGGGCTGCGCAGCTCGTGCGCGGCGTCGGCGACGAACACCCGCTGCCGTACCCGGGCGGACTCCAGCCGGTCCAGCATCCGGTTCAGGGTCACCGCGAGCCGGTGCACCTCGTCGTCCCCCTCGGGTACCGGCAGCCGGCCCGAGTGGCTGGCGCTGATCTCCTCGGCGCCGGCGCGCAGCGCCTCCACCGGGCGCAGCGTCCACCCGACCACCCGCCAGGCGAGTACCGCCAGCCCGCCGAGCAGCAGCGGATACATGATGAGCAGCGCGTCGCGTACCGTCTCCACGCTCTGCCGCACGTCGCGGATGGGTGCGGCCACCACGACGGTCCGCGCGTCTTCGCCGGAGCCGGCCTGGACCGCCACCGCGTTCAGCTCGCCGGACAGGCCCATCCGGTCCCCGCCCACCGTGATCACGTGGCCGGCCCGGGCCCGGGCCAGCTCCCTCGGGGTGAGCAGCGAGACCAGCCGGTCGGCGCCGATCGACGCGGCCGTGATCGAGGAGTGCGAGTCGAGCACCTGCACGTACTGGTTGCCGCTGGTGGGGATCGGATTGGAGAGCTGGCCGGCGTCGATCAGCGCGGACACGTTGCGGGCGGTCTGCCGGGCACCGTCGTCCACCGACTTGATCAGCACCAGCCGAAGCACGATCACCAGCAGCAGGCCGCCGAGGGCGAGCGCGACCGCCACGCCGGTCACCCCGATCAGGATGAGCCGGGACCGCAGGCTCATCCGGCGGAACCAGGCCCCCCAGGGCGGCTTCGTGGCCCCGGGCACGGCTCAGCCGACCAGGCGGTAGCCGGCGCCGCGTACGGTCTGGAGGCTGCGCAGCCCGTACGGCTGGTCGATCTTGCGGCGCAGGTACCCGACGTACACCTCGACCACGTTCGGGTCGGTATCGGCGGCCGCGTCCCAGACGTGGTCGAGCAGTTCGGTCTTGGTGACCACCTCGTCGCGCCGGCGCATCAGGTACTCCAGCAGCGCGTACTCGCGCCCGGTCAGGCTGATCTCGTCGGTGTCCCGGCTCACCCGCCGGGTCGCCGGGTCCAGTTTGAGCGTGCCCACCTCCAGTACCGCCGGCCGCTCCGGCGCACCCCGGCGCAGCAGCGCGCGCAGCCGGGCCAGCAGCACCACGAACGAGAACGGCTTGGTCAGGTAGTCGTCCGCACCGGCGTCCAGCCCATCGGCCTGGTCGTACTCGCCGTCCTTGGCGGAGAGCATGAGCACCGGCACCCAGTTACCCTCGTCCCGCAGGGCCTGCACGATCCGGTACCCGGACAGCCGGGGCAGCATGATGTCGAGAACCACCGCGTCGTACTCCCCGTGCCGGGCGGCGTCCAATCCCGCGAGCCCGTCGGCGGCCACGTCCACCACGTACCCCTCGGCCACCAGCCCGCGCTCCAGGGCTCTGGCCAGCCGCGGCTCGTCCTCCACCACCAGCAGTCGCACGGGTACCAGCCTGGCACGCCGGGCCGCCCGTGCGCACTCAGCACCCGCTCAGCCGCTCTCAGTGGGGGCACAGCATCCGGCGGGCATGCTGGCAGCAGAAACCCGAGTACCCAGTACGAGGAGGCAGTTCTCATGTCTGTGATGGCGAGCCGGCCGTTGGTCCGCTGGGTGCTACCCGGGGGTGTTCTGGTCGCCGTGCTCACCGGGGGAGCCATCGCTACCACGCTGACCGCATCCGCCGCCGCCAGCCTGCCCGTACGCAGCGCGGCCCAGCTCCTGGTGGACGTGGAGACGGCCAAGCTGGACGGCGCGTCCGGCACGGTGGTGGAGAAGGCCGACCTGGGCCTGCCCTCGCTGCCGGACAGCATCGTCGGCCGGGACGGTAGCTCCAACCTCAACACCCTCATCAGCGGCTCCCACACGCTCCGGGTCTGGTACTCCGGCCCGGACAAGGCGCGGGTGGCGCTGCTCGGCGCGATGGGCGAATCGGACATCATCCGCAACGGCAACAGCGTGTGGCTCTGGTCCAGCGCCAGCAACACCGCGGAGCACAGCACCCTGTCCGCCGGGGCCGACAAGGCGCCGCCCACGCCGAACGACATGCCCAAGACGCCGCAGGACGCGGCCAACCGGGTACTGGCCCAGCTGGACCCGACCACCAAGGTGAGCGTGGACCAGGTCGGTACGGTCGCCGGGCGGCCCGTCTACAACCTGGTGCTGCAGCCGAAGGACACCCGCTCGCAGGTGGCCAAGGTGACCATCAGCATCGACGGCACCGAGCACGTGCCGCTGCAGGTACAGGTGTTCGCCAAGGGGTACGCGCCGCCGGCGTTCTCGATCGGGTTCACCGACGTGAGCTTCACCCGCCCGGCTGACCAGCGGTTCGCGTTCAACCCGCCGCCCGGTGCGAAGGTGACCGAGAGTACCGCCACGCCTGACCACGCCGGCACCGGGACGAAGCCGCAGACCGCGGTGATCGGCACGGGCTGGACCTCGGTGCTGGTCGCCCGGGTGTCGCCGGACGCGCTCGCGCCGAGCCCGTCCGCCGGCGGTGCCGACCGGGGCTCCTCCTCGCTCGGTGTCATCCTGAACGCCCTGCCCCGGGTGTCCGGTTCGTGGGGCAGCGGCCGGTTGCTGCAGGGCCGGCTGTTCTCCGTCCTGCTCACCGATGACGGCCGGGTACTGGCCGGCGCCGTCACCGGCCAGCAGCTCCAGGCCGCGGCCGCGGACCCCGCGGCGGCGCTGAAGTGAGTGATCTGGCCATCTCCTCGGCGGGGTTGACCAAACGGTTCCGGTCCGGCCAGGTCGCGGTGAACGCCGTCGACCTGGCCGTTCCGGCCGGTTCCGTGTACGGCTTCCTCGGCCCGAACGGTTCGGGCAAGACCACGAGCATCCGGCTGCTGCTCGGCCTGATCCGCCCCACGTCCGGGCGGCACGAGCTGCTGGGCGAGCCGATGCCGGAGCGGGCGGCGCGGGTACTCCCCCGGGTCGGCGCGCTGGTGGAGGGTCCGGCGTTCCACCCGTACCTGTCCGGGCGGGACAACCTGCGCCGGCTGGACGCCGCCGACCGCACCACCGACCCGGCGAGCGAACGGCAGCGGGTCGACGCGGCGCTGGACCGGGTGGGGCTGCTCGCCGCCGCCGGGAAGCGGTACCGGATCTTCTCGCTGGGCATGCGGCAGCGGCTGGCCATCGCGGCGGCCCTGCTCCGCCCCCGGGAGCTGCTGATCCTGGACGAGCCGACGAACGGGCTGGATCCGCAGGGCACCCGGGAGGTACGCCAGCTGCTCACCGCCCTCGCCGCGGACGGGACCACCGTGCTGCTCTCCACCCACCTGCTCTCCGAGGTGGAGCAGATCTGCTCGCACGTGGGCGTGATGCACCTGGGCAAGCTGGTCGCCCAGGGCGAGCTGGCCACGCTGCGGGTACAGGCGGCGCCCCGGGTGCGGGTACTGTCGCCCGAGCCGGCGGCCGCCGCGAAGGTACTGGCGGAGCTGGGCCTGACCGGGATCGACCGGATCGGCGAGACGGTCACGGCGAACATCGGGGACGCGGCCGCGGCCCCGGAGAAGGTGGTCGCCACGCTGGTGCACGCGGACGTACCGGTACGTGGGTTCGAGGTGGCCGCCACCGATCTGGAGCGGATGTTCGTGGAGCTGACCGGGGAGGGCTTCGATGTCAGTGGTTGAGGCGGCGCCGCGGGTACAGGCGCCTGACGGGGTGGTCGCCCCGCCCGCCTTCGCCACCCGCTTCTTCCGCTCGGAGCTGCTGCTGATCTTCGGCCGGCGGCGCAACTGGGTGGGCATGGCCGTGCTGGCGGCGGTACCCGTGATCATGGCCATCGCGGTGAAGGCCACTTCCCACCACGCCGGCGGAGGCGGCGGCGGGGTGGACACGTTCATCGACAACATCACCAACAACGGGCTGTTCGTCTCCCTCGCCTCGCTGACCCTGGAGATCCCGCTGTTCCTGCCGATCGCGGTGGCGTCCATCGCCGGCGACGCGGTGGCCGGCGAGGCCAATCTGGGTACGCTGCGTTACCTGCTCTCGGTACCGGTGGACCGCACCCGGCTGCTGCTGGTGAAGTTCGGCGCGATCGTGGTGTTCGCGCTGTTCTGCACGTTGCTGGTGGCGGCCGTCGGCGCGCTGATCGGGCTCGCCCTCTTCGGCGCCGGGCCGGTGGTCACGCTGTCCGGCTCGGTGCTGCCGTTCTGGACCGGGGTCGTCCGGCTGCTGATCGTCTGCCTGTACCTGACGGCCTGCCTCACCGCGCTGGGCGCCATCGGGCTGTTCGTGTCCACGCTGACCGAGCAGCCGATCGCCGCCACCATCGCGGTCATGCTGCTCGCCTTCGCCAGCCAGATCATGGACGCGATCCCGCAGCTCAGCTCGATCCACCGGTACCTGCCGACGCATTACTGGCTGTCGTTCGCCGAGGTCATGCGCGACCCGATCAATCTTGGCGGGCTGGTACCCGGGCTACTGTCCGCGCTGGCGTACCTGGCGATCTTCGGCAGCGCTGCCTGGGCGAGGTTCAGCGGGCGAGATGTGACAAGTTGACCGGCTGAGGGTTGCCCCTGGATTACCGGTTGGTTTCGCCGCTACTCTTCAGTAACAAGCTGGCGGGACGTCACCACCGGAGGCGAGCGCAACCATGGCACTGGAGATCCCCTACCGCTCGATTCCGGAGATGTTCTTCGATCGAGTGGCGCAGACGCCCGACGCCCGGGCAATGGGTTACCCGCGCCGCGACGGCGAGCCGGGCTGGCTGACCTGGTCGCAGGTCAAGCAGCGGTCCAGCGCGATCGCGGCCGGGCTGGTGGGGCTGGGCGTGGTACCCGAGGACCGGGTCGCGATCCTGTCCAGCACCCGGCTGGAGTGGATCCTGGCCGACCTCGGCGTGATGTGCGCGGGCGCCGCCACCACCACGGTGTACCCGACCACCGAGCCGGACGAGGCGTCGTTCATCGTCGCTGACTCGGGCTCCAAGGTGATCATCGCGGAGGACCCGACCCAGGCGTCGAAGGTGGCCCACCTGGCGCTGACCGCCATCGTGCTGATGGAGGGCTCGCCCGGCCCGGCGGCCGACGCGGAGAGTTCGGGGGTCCGCGCCGGCACGGCGGTACCCACCATCACGCTCGCGGAGCTGGAGCGGCGCGGCGCGGCGGCGCTGGCCGAGAGCCCGGGCCTGGTCGACGGGATCGTCGCGCAGGTACAGCCGGAGCAGCTGGCCACCCTGATCTACACGTCCGGTACCACCGGCCGCCCGAAGGGCGTGGAGCTGCTGCACCGCGGCTGGGTGTGGGAGGCCGCGGCGCAGCTCGAAGAGGATCTGCTGCTCCCCGACGACGTGCACTTCCTCTGGCTGCCGCTGTCCCACTCGTTCGGCAAGACGCTGCTCTGCGGCATCATCTACGGCGGCGTACCGACCTATGTGGACGGTCGCGTCGACAAGATCGTGGAGAACCTGGCGCTGGTACGGCCGACACTGATGTGCGCTGCGCCGCGCATCTTCGAGAAGGTCTACAACGTGGCGGTGGGTACCGCGCAGGCGGGCGGTCCGGCCAAGGCGAAGATCTTCGCGTGGGCGGTCGGCGTGGGCCGCGAGGTGGTGCGGCTGCGGCAGGCGGGCAAGCCGGTGCCGGTCGGCCTGGCCACGAAGCGCGCCGTCGCGGACCGGCTGGTGTTCAGCAAGATGCGGGCCAAGCTGGGCGGCCGGATGCGGGTCATGGTGTCCGGTTCGGCACCGCTTTCCAAGGACATCGCCGAGTTCTTCGCCGCCGCCGGCCTGGAGATCATGGAGGGGTACGGGCTCACCGAGAGCAGCGCGGGCAACTTCTGCAACCGCCCCGGCAAGCTGCGCATCGGTACGGTCGGTTACCGGCTGGGCGACCTGGAGTGCCGCATCGCCGAGGACGGCGAGGTGCTGCTGCGCGGGGTGCCGGTGATGCGCGGGTACCACAACCTGCCGGACGAGAGCGCGGCCGCGTTCACCGAGGACGGCTTCTTCCGTACCGGGGACATCGGCGAGCTGGACGCCGACGGGTACCTGCGGATCACCGACCGCAAGAAGGACCTGATCAAGACGTCCGGCGGCAAGTACGTGGCGCCGTCGCACATCGAGGGCATGTTCAAGGCGGTCTGCCCGTACGTGTCGCAGGTGCTGGTGATCGGCCAGGCGCGCAACTACTGCACGATGCTGATCACGCTGGACCCGGACGCGATCGTGACCTGGGCCGCGGGCGGGCCGCTGGAGGGCCGCTCGTACGCGGAGATCTCGGCATCCGCGGAGGCTCAGGACCTGGTGGCGACCGCGGTCAAGGAGCTGAACGGCCGGCTCAACCGGTGGGAGACGATCAAGAAGTTCACCATCCTGCCGCGCGACCTGTCCATCGAGGACGGCGAGCTGACCCCGTCGCTGAAGGTCAAGCGCCGGATCGTGGAGAAGTCGTTCGCGGACAGCATCGACGCGATGTACGCGGGCAGCCTGGCCGAGTTGTAGCGGTCGGTTACGTCTTGCCCGGCTTGGGGCTCTTCGCCTTGCCGGGCCTGGTGGGGCTGGCCGTGGTCCGCAGCAGCCCGGCGCAGTACGCGGAGATCTTGCCGGTACCCCCGGCGGTGGTACGCAGCTCGGCCAGCTCGGCCGGGGTGACCGCGGTCTTGCCGCCGGCCTCGTACCGGCGGCACGCGCTGAGCAACGCGCTGGGCGGTACCGGCGAGCGGTGCGAGTTCGGCGACGCGCTCGCGTACCCGGAACGCCCCGCCGTGCCCGGCTGGGACCCGTGCCCGACCGAGGTGCTGGCACCGGGCACGCCGAGCGGGGAGAACAGCCGGTGCGCGGGCGCCTGCAGGGCCGCCGGCAGCAGGCCGGTCTCCGCGCCGGTGACCAGACCGCCGACGATGAGCACCGCGAACGCCACCGCCATCCGGTACGCCAGACCGCGCCGCGGCGCCGCCCGGCGCTCCAGCAGCCGGTACGCCTCGCCCGGCGCGCCGGTACGGCCCATCTCGTAGTGCCGGGCGAACAGCGCGACGGCCGCCTCCTCGCCCGCCAGCTCATCCCGGTACCCGGGCTGGGCGGCCGCGCGGAGCAGGTGGGTCAACTCGGGCTGCTCCGGGCCGGGCGCGCCAGCAGCGCCACCGGACACGCCGGTGATCAGCTGCTCGGATTCGCGGCGCCCGATGCGGGCGCGGCGGTCGGTTGGGGTGCCCATCTCGTTCAAAGAAGCGCCGGTGGCTCGGTGGGCGTTACAGTCGGTTGACCTGCCCGGGAGCGGGACCGGTCGGCCGGGCGCCGGGCCTGTACCTCAGCGTGGTTGGCCAGCCGGCGCAGGCCGCGCATGGCGGCCACCCGGACCGCCCCGGCCCGCTTGCCGAGCACCTCGCCGGCCTGGTTCGCGTCCAGCCCGGCTACCACGCGCAACATCACGGCCTCCGCCTGGTCGGGGGGTAGCGACGCGATCAGCGCCAGCGCCCAGCTGGTCTCGGCCCGGCGCTGGGCCTCGTCGGCCGTGTCCGGCGCCGGGTTGCGGTCCAGTTCGGACACCGGACCGCTGAGGTCGTACGCCACCGTGGGCCGGCGGGCCGAGCGGCGCTGCTCGTCGATGCCCCGGTGCCGGGCGATGCGGAACAGCCAGACCCGGAACCCGTCCGCGTCGCCCTGGAAGCGCGGCAGGTCACGGGATACCTGCAGCCAGGTCTCGGCGGCCACGTCCTCGGCCGCCTCACCGGAGACCACGCGGAGGTAACGCAGCACCGCGGGGTGCAGGGCTCGCCACAACACGGCGAAGCCGCCCTCGTCACCATCCTGTGCGGCTCGCAGGGCGCCGGCGAGGTCTGGAGCCACCGTGGCACGGTAGCACCGGCACTACCCGTCTCTCAAGATCATCATTGTGACGTTATGCCAACAATCGCCTGTGAATCACGCGACAAGGGCCGTGGCATCCCAGTTTCGGCGCGCCGGCCGGTCCAATTCGGCACGGGCCTTGGCGATCCGGGCCACCGCTTCCGCGATGTCCGCGGGCGGCAACGTGAACGGCAGCCGCAGGAACCGTTCGAGGGTACCGTCCACACCGAACCGCGGCCCCGGCGCCAGGCGTACCCCGTACGCCTCCACCACCCGGGCCAGCGAGCTGGAGATCGGTACGTCCAGTTCGGCCCAGAGCGACACGCCACCGGTGGGTACCGGGAACCGCCACTCCGGCAGCCGCTCGCGCAGCGCGCCGACCAGCGCGTCCCGGCGTACCCGCAGCTGCTCGCGGCGCGCGGCGACCACGCTGCTCTCCCGGGCCAGCAGCCGCGCGCCGACCAGCTGGTCGAGTACCGGCCCGGCCATGTCCACCCCGACCCGCACCGCCGCCAGCCGCTGCACGAGCGGTGCCGAGGCTCGGATCCAGCCGATCCGCAGGCCACCCCAGTACGGCTTGCTCATGCCGCCGATGGACAGCACCCGGGCGTGCCGGTCGAAGCAGGCCACCGGTGGCGGCAGCACGGGCGCGTCGATCGCGAGGTCCACAAAGGACTCGTCCACGATCAGGTCGGTACCGGCGGCGTGCGCGGCGGCCGGCAACCGCTCCCGCAGCGGTACCGCCATCAGGTGCCCGGTCGGGTTCTGGAACTCGGGCACCAGGTACGCCACCCGCGGGCGGGTCTGGCGCAGCGTGGACAGCAGCAGCTCGGCGTCCCAGCCGGACTCGTCCAGCCCGTAGGTGAGCACCCGGGCGCGCCGGGCCGACAGCGTGGCGAGCGCGTTCGGGTAGGTCGGCGACTCGACCAGTACCCGCTGCGCCGGCGGGAGCAGCAGCCGCACGGCCAGGTCCAGCGCGTGCTGCACGCCACTCGTGATCATGATCTGCTCGGGGGTGGTGGGCAGCCCGCGGCGCGCGTACCCGGCCGCGACCGCGGCGCGCAGTTCGATCAGGCCGGCCGGGTGGTACCCGGGATCGTTCAGGTACCGGGGCAGGTCGGCGACCGCCTCGGCGGCGGCGGGGGCCAGCTCCGGCGGCGCGGTGAGCGCGGCGACGCCCAGGTCGAGCAGGTCCGGCTCGTCGCCGGGCGCCCACAGTCCGGTGCTGCCAACCTTCGCGTCCGCCGGCATGGTGGTCCAGCTGCCCGCGCCCCGGCGGCTGGCCAGGTGGCCGGTCTCGCGCAGCCGGCCGTACGCGGCGGTCACCGTGGTGCGGCTGATCCCCAGGCAGGCGGCCAGCTCCCGCTCGGCGGGCAGGCGTACCCCCAGCGGCAGCCGCCCGTCCACCAGCAGGCCGCGTACCGCCCCGGCCAGGGCCAGATAGTCCGGCTGGCCCTTTTGGCCCGCGTCCAGGTGCCACCGCCCGAGCAGCCGGGCCAGTTGTGGCCCCTTGAGTACCGTCGTCACGTCCAGCCCCCGTAAATTGGCTCTACTCGTCCGACCGATTGGCCTTCAGAGTGGCACTCATGACCGATCTTGGCAAGCGGGCCGGCAGTACGCGTACCGGTGCCGGCCGAGCCCGCGCCGGCAGGAGACCGGTGAGGATGCCGGCCACCACGATCACGCCGCCGGCCACATCGACGGGGTGCACCGGCTGGCGCAGCAGCAAAGCGCCCGCGCCGATCGCGCACACGGGAGCGAGCATGGCGAAGGGCGCCACCCGCGCCGCGCCGTACCTGCGCAGCAGGCCGCCCCAGAAGCCGAAGCCGAGCAGGGTGGCGACCCAGGCCACGTACCCGATGGCGAAGCCGGCCACCGGCCCGATCGCGGACAGCGCGGCCAGGTCCCGCCGCGGTCCCTCGATGAGCAGGGACAGCGCGAGGTCGATCGGGGCGGCGACCGCGCTGACCCACACCATGAACCGCACCGCCGCCCAGCCGCCGGCCGAGGTGGACGCCGCGCGCTCGGTGAGCGCAGCCGGGGCCGGTCTGTGGCGGAGGCGAGCACCCCCACCGGCACCCCGCATCGCGATGTTCGCCAGGCCCCAGGCGGCACCCGCCCCCAGCACCAGGGCGAACGCGCGCGGGGTGCCCGTACCCCCGGATCCCGCGCGGGACGCGACCAGGGCGATGCCGCCGGCGGCGATGGCGAGGCCCACCACCTGGCGCGCGGACGGCCGCTCGCGCAGCAGCGCGACGGCGAACATCATGGTGAAGATGGCCTGCGACTGCAGCACGAGCGCGGACAGGCCGGCCGGTTGATGCCCCACAAGACATTGACGAGTACGGCGAGCGCGGCGTCACGGAGTCTCATGCCGAGGATGATCCGTCTTACAAACCGTTAAGCACTATCGAATAGTTCTATAGATTCCTTTTAGGATAGGTGCATGATTGAACTCGGTCGGCTGCGGGCGCTGCGCGCCGTGGCCCGCTACGGCACCGTCACCGCCGCCGCCGAGGCGCTGCACTGCACGCCGTCCGCGATCTCCCAGCACCTGACCAAGCTGGACCGCGAGATCGGCAGCACGCTGCTGGAGAAGGACGGCCGCCGGCTGCGGCTGACCGAGGCCGGCCGGGTGCTGGTCGAGCACGCGGGTCGGATCCTGGCCGCGCTGGAGGAGGCCGAGGCGGCGCTCGCCGCGCACCAGGAGACGGTCTGCGGCCGGCTGACCATCGCCTCCTTCCCGACCGCCTGCCGGGGCCTGCTGCCGTACGCGCTGCGCCAACTGGCCGCCGAGCACCCGCGACTGGAGCCCGGGCTGCTGGAGTCTGACCCGCGGATCAGCCTGGACCTGGTGGAGCGCGGCGAGATCGACCTGGCCCTGGTGGACGACTGGCCGGAGGCGATGGTCGCGTACCCGCCCGGCGTCTCGTACACCGCGCTCGGGCTGGACGTGGCCGACCTGGTGGTACCGGCCGGGCACCGGCTGGCCCGGCAGCCGGGCGCGGTGGCCCTGGCCGATCTGGTGGACGAGCGCTGGATCGCCTCGGTACCCGGCACCATCTGCCACGACTGGCTGACCCGGGTGCTGCCCGGGGTGCAGCCGCGGTTCCTGGTGGCGGAGTTCGAGAGCCAGCTGACGCTGATCTCGGCCGGGCTGGGCGTGGCGCTGATCCCGCGGCTGGCCCGCTCGGACCTGCCCGCCAGCGTGGTGGCGCGGCCGGTGGCGCCGGAGCCGGCCCGGCGGGTGACGATCGCCTGGCGCCACTCGGCCCAG
>DATEJJ010000801.1:0-12957 GCA_035278125.1 Rugosimonospora sp. | reverse complement strand
CGCGCGCTGCACGCGGTGTACCCGGTCCGCGACGGTTGGCAGAGCTGGCTCGACGGGGACACGCTCGTGTGCCGGTGCGAGGAGGTACCGCTGTCCGCGCTGCGGTACGCGCTGGCCGGCCTGGCCGTCACCGACCTGCGTACGCTCAAGCTGGTCAGCCGGGCCGGCATGGGCACCTGCCAGGGTCGGGTGTGCGGCCCCTCGGTCAGCGCGCTGTTCCACGCGGTCACCGGTACCCCGCCGCCGGACCCGCTGCGCCTGGCGACCCGCCCGATCACCACCCCGGTACCGCTGGGCGTGCTGGCCGACCTGGACGACCCGGCTACCGGCTGAACGTGATGCCGTGGCTCTTCGCCGCCGGCGCGAGGAACGCGAGCAGCGCGGCGCCCTCCCGCTCGATCGCCCGTTTGTCCCTTGTGGACAGCCGGACCAGCGGGTGGACGGCGAGGCTCGCGGTACCCTTCACCGTCTCCTGGGTCCAGGTACCGGCGGTGAACCCGTCCACCAGCAGCGCCCGCGGTACCGGGCCGTACTGCGGGAAGTCCGCGCCCGCGTACGCCTCGGTGACCACGCGGGTACGGTCGGCGTGCGAGAGCAGCAGGTTGTCGAAGTCGTACAGGAACCGTGGCGGCGCCGGCGTATCCGGGTCGGGGCGCGGCGCGTCGGGCAGGTCGAACAGCTCCACCCCGCGCTCGTCCCGGAAGGCGAGCAGCTTGCGCCGCAGCGCGTCCAGCACCGGGCCGAGCCGGGTCAGCCCGCACCAGGTCTGCACGTCGCGTACGCTCGCCGGCCCGAACGCGGCCAGGTAGCGCAGCACCATCTCCTCGACCGGCAGCGGCTCGGGTACGGGCGCGTCGACGAAGCTGTCCAGGATCGAATGTGCGGCCAGGCCGCTGCGCCCCCACACGCCGCGCGGCGGTACCTGCACCAGCGGTAACCAGGCGCGCGCCATCATGGCCAGCGCCTCCGGGTCGGCGCCGGGGAACGACGGCGACAGCTCGCGACCCAGTTCACTGAACGTGCGCGGCTTGGCGTCCAGCACCGGGCGGGCGGCGGCGACCAGCTCGTCCCGGGACACCCCGGCCAGCCGGCGGCCGTACACCGCGGCGGTGCTGCGCTCGATCACCGGCTGCACCAGGGGCCGCAGCCCGGCCGCGTCGGCCGCGCTCACCAGGTGGATCGTGGAGCGCATCAACGCCATCCGCACCACCTGCCGCCGCGTGAGCAGCTCCCCCACCTGGTGCGGGTCGCAGCCGGCCAGGCGGCTCCAGAGCCCGACGTACCACGTGTTGGTGGTCTGTGCCTGGAGGCCGACCAGATGCTCGACGGCCTCGATGGCCGGCAGGTCCGCGCGCTCCAGCAGCAGCTGGCGGGCGAGCGTGGCCCGGTTGAGCGCGCGCCGGGTCAGGGTCTCTGGCGTCATGCCCGGAACCGTACCTCCCAAATAGGAACGTACCGTTCCTCATGCGTGACCAACTTGGCCTGGTGTTGACCAGGACGCCCGGTATGATGACCGGACCATGCCTCGAAGACTTCTCCCGGATCGTCCGGCTGCTGTCGAAGCCCGCCGGATGACCGCTTTGTATGTCGGCAAGTCGACTGGATTGTTAGGTTTCTCTTACAGAGACTAGCCAAGGCGTGACAAGGCAAGCAGGCTTTCTGCGGGGGGAACAGACCGCTTGACCGAACCTGCGTTTTGGCGCTCTACTTGTGCCGTCTCGGTATCGCGATTTCCTCTACTCTGACCGGCCGGGTACGAACACGGAGGCGAAAGTGACGGCGATCGACATCGTCTCACCGTCCGAAGCGACAGACGAGACGGGTACAACGATCACAGCCACCCTGGCCCCCATTGATCTGCCGAAGAATTACGCCGGTTTCGAGCGCAACGGCTGGGAGGTCCGCTACGTCCGGGTGGTCGGCATGCTGGACCTGCTCGCCGGGGTCATGGCCGCGGTCGCCGCGCTCGTGCTCCGCTTCGGCTCGTCCGCCGGGCAGACCTACAACCGTGATTACCTCTGGGTCACCCTTGCCGTTCCCTTCGCCTGGCTGATCGCACTGACAATTAACCGCGCGTTTGAGACAAGGTACCTGTTCGTCGGAAACGATGAGTACGAACGGGTGTTCCGCGCCGGCGTCGGGCTAACCGCGACCCTGGCCGTGCTCTCATTTGCCTTTGATTTCCGACTTGCTCGTGGATATGTGCTCATCGCCATGCCGTTGGTCACCGTGGTGAGCCTGTCCGGCCGGTATCTGACCCGGCATTGGCTGCACCGCGCCTGGGCCAAGGGCGACCGGCTGCGCCGGGTGATCCTGGTGGGGCACGAGCAGGCGGTCTGGGAGACCACCCGGCAGCTGCGCCGGGAGCGGTACCACGGGCTCGGCGTGGTCGGCGTGTGCCTGCCCCGGGTACCGGTGCTGGGACGGGTGATGCTGCGCGGGCAGCAGTCGCTGCCGCCGGTGTACGGCACCTTCGAGGAGGTCGCCCAGGCGGTGGCGCGGGCGCAGGCGGATACCGTGATCGTGCTGTCCTGCCCGGAGTTGGACGGCGCCGCGCTGCGCCGGCTGGCCTGGAAGCTGGAGCGCGACGACATCGACCTGATCGTGGCCAGCACCCTGGTCGACGTGGCCGGCGACCGCACCACCATCCGCCCGGTGGAGGGGCTTCCGCTGCTGCACGTGGAGCACCCGCGCCTCAAGGGCGCCCGGCGCGCCATGAAGGCCGCGTTCGACCGCGTGGTCTCCATCGTCGCCCTGCTCATGCTCAGCCCGGTGCTGTTCGCGGTGGCGGCCCTGGTGCGGTTCAGCCCGGGTGGGCGCGGGCCGGCCATCTTCAAGCAGGTACGCGTCGGCAAGAACGGCGAGCAGTTCGTGATGTTCAAGTTCCGCACCATGTACGTGGACGCGGAGGCCCGCCTGGCCGAGCTGCAGCACCTGAACGAGAACGACGGCACGCTGTTCAAGATGCGCAACGACCCGCGCATCACCCCCGTCGGCCGGTGGCTGCGCCGGCTCTCCCTGGACGAGCTGCCCCAGCTGTTCAACGTGGTCAAGGGCGACATGTCGCTGGTCGGGCCGCGCCCGCCGCTGCCCCGCGAGGTCGCCGAGTACCCGTTCGACATGCGCCGCCGGCTGGTGGTCAAGCCCGGACTGACCGGCCTGTGGCAGGTCTCCGGCCGCTCCGACCTGTCCTGGGAGGACTCCATCAAGCTGGACCTGCGGTACGTGGAGAACTGGTCGTTCCCGATGGACCTGATGATCCTGGCGCGCACGGTACTCGCGGTGATGCGCAGCTCAGGCGCCTACTGAGGGTGAACCGACCGATGGCGGCGGGGGCTGTCCTTTCGGCCGGGGAGTCCGGCACAACGGGGGTCGCGCGGGCCGGCGCGCATGACGACATTGGGTACGGTGCGAAGCCGTGCGGCCGCACCGGCTCGGGAACTCTGGGGGGAAGCTGATGGCTGCGACCACGTGTCGCCTCTGTGATGCGCAACTGAACGACACCTTCGTCGACCTCGGCATGTCGCCGCTGTGCGAGAGCTACGTGCCGGCCGACCGCCTGGACGGGCCGGAGACGTTCTACCCGCTGCACGTACGGATCTGCCGCGAGTGCCTGCTGGTACAGCTGCCCGCGTACGTGCCGGGTGAGGACATCTTCTCGGACTACGCGTACTTCTCGTCGTACTCCGACTCGTGGGTGGCGCACGCCAAGCGGTACGCCGAGGAGATGACCGGGCGGCTCGGGCTCGGTACCGGCTCGCTGGTGGCCGAGGTGGCCAGCAACGACGGGTACCTGCTGCAGCACTTCGTGGCCGCCGGTGTGCCCGTGGTCGGGGTGGAGCCCGCGGCCAACGTGGCGGAAGTGGCGCGTGCCAAGGGGGTGCGGACCGAGGTGCACTTCCTCGGCGGGCGCACCGGTGCCGCGATGGCCGCCAAGTACGGCCGCGCGGACCTGGTCGCCGCGAACAACGTGTACGCGCACGTGCCCGACCTCCGTGACTTCACCGCCGGGCTGGCCGAACTGGTCAAGCCGACCGGCCTGGTGACGCTGGAGTTCCCGCACCTGCTGCGGCTGATCGAGCGGCGCCAGTACGACACCATCTACCACGAGCACTACCAGTACCTGTCGCTGCTGACCGCGTCGCGCGCCCTGGCCACCGGCGGGCTGCGGGTGGTGGACGTGGACGAGCTGGAGACGCACGGCGGCTCGCTGCGGGTACACGCCCGGCCGGCCGACGCCGCCGGGGAGCCGGGGCCGAACGTCAAGGCGGTGCTCGCCGCCGAGGAGGCCGCCGGGCTGCACACGCTGGCCGGGCACACCGGGTTCGCCGAGGCGGTCTTCGGCATCAAGCGCGACCTGGTCGCGTTCCTGCTCGCCGCGCGCGCGCAGGGGCGCACCGTGGTCGGGTACGGCGCGCCGGGCAAGGGCAACACGCTGCTCAACCACTGCGGTATCCGGTCCGACCTGGTCGCGTACACAGTGGACCGCAGCCCGCACAAGCAGGGCCGGTTCCTGCCGGGTACGCACATCCCGATCCACCACCCGGACCGGATCGCGGCCGACCGGCCCGACTACGTGCTGGTCCTCCCGTGGAACCTGCGCACCGAGATCTCGGCGCAGCTGGAATACGTACGCGAGTGGGGCGGCCGGCTGGTCTTCCCGATCCCGGCGCTGGAGGTGGTGTGACCATGAAGGTGGTGCTGTTCTGCGGCGGCCTCGGCATGCGGATGCGCGAGGGGCCGACCAGCGCGCCCAAGCCGATGAACATGATCGGTGACCGCCCGCTGCTGTGGCACGTGATGCGCTACTACGCGCACTTCGGGCACACCGACTTCATCCTCTGCCTGGGCTACGGCGCGGCGGCGGTCAAGGACTACTTCGTGCACTACGAGGAGACCCAGTCCAACGACTTCACCCTGCTGGCCGGCGGCCGGGACATCCAGATGCACAGCACCGACATCAGCGACTGGAACGTCACGTTCATCGACACCGGCCTGCACTCGACCATCGGCGAGCGGCTGATGCGGGTACGCGGGCTGGTCGAGGGCGAGGAGATGTTCCTGGCCAACTACGCGGACACGCTCACCGACGCGCCGCTGGACCAGCTCATCGAACGGTTCCGCCAGGTACCCGGGGCGGCGGCCAGCATGATCGCGGTACCGCCGGTCTCCACCCACCACGTGGTCGAGGTGGGCGAGGACGACCAGGTGACCCGGGTACGCCCGGTCAGCGAGCTGATGCAGTGGGAGAACGGCGGCTACTTCGTGCTGCGGCCGGGCATCTTCGACGTGCTGCGCGAGGGCGAGGACATGGTGCCGCACGCGTTCACCCGGCTGGTACCCGGGCGGCTGCTGGCGCAGCGGTACACCGGGTTCTGGCGGGCGGCGGACACCTTCAAGGACCGCGCCGAGCTGGAGGACATGTTCCACCGTGGACAGTGCCCGTGGATGCTCTGGGACGCCCAGCGCGGTACCGGCACCTCGGCCGTGCAGATACCCGCTCCCCGACCGTCCACTGCGGACAGCGTACTGGCCGGGTAGCGGGCGTGCACGGACTGTCCCTGACCGGGGTACGCTCGCTGGTCGCGATCGGCGCGCACCCGGACGACATCGAGATCGCCGCGGGCGGGCTGCTGCTGACTCTGGCAGCGGCCCGCCCCGGGCTGACCGTCCACTATGTCCTGTGCTCGGGCAGCCCGGAGCGGCAGGCGGAGGCGCGGGCCGCCGCGGCGGCTTTCCTGCCCGGCGCGCGGCTGTCCTTCGCGCTGCACCGGCTGCCCGACGGCCGGTTGCCGGCGCACTGGAACGAGGTCAAGCAGATCCTGCACGACGCCGCGACGGTGCTCTCCCCGGACCTGGTGATCTGCCCGGCTGCCAACGACGCGCACCAGGACCACCGGCTGCTGGCCGAACAGGTGCCGACCGTGTTCCGGCACCAGCTGGTGCTGCACTACGAGATCCCCAAGTGGGACGGGGACCTGGCCCGGCGCAACGTGTACCTGCCGCTGACCGACGGGGTGGCCCGGCGCAAGGTGGAGCTGCTGCACGCGAGCTACCCCTCGCAGAAGTCCCGGGACTGGTGGGACGACGAGGTGTTCCTGGGCCTGGCCCGCCTGCGCGGCATGGAGAGCCGGTCCCGGTACGCCGAGGCGTTCGACTGCACCAAGGCCGTACTCACCATCTCAGGCGACTAACAACTCCGCGTCCACACCGAGCGCCCGCAGCTGCTCGCCGATCTCGGTGCGGTACGCCGGGTTGGTGATGACGACCGCGCCCGGGCGCAGCTCGGTGAGCACCTCGGGGCTGTCCACCCGGTGCGCGGTCACCGGCAGGTACCGGCCCCACTTGCGCGGGTTCACGTCGACCACGGCGGCCAGCCGCCGCTGCGGGTCGGCGAAGGTGAGGAACTGCACCCCGCGCGAGCCCGCACCCCACAGCACCGGGCGGGCGCCCTGCCCGACCAGTCCGGCGATGCGCGCCTGCCACGCGGCCCGCTCCGCCTCGTGCCGGGCCGCGAAGCCGGCCACCGCGGCCAGTTGCCGGTCCCGCTCGGCCGGTCCCGGTACGGGCTGGTTCCCACCGCGCGGGCCGGTCGCGTTCGCCGACATCTCGATGAACCGGAACATGCCGTTGAACAGCGTGCCGGTGTCCTCCACCCGCCAGCCGGCCCGCTCTACCACGCGCACCAGCGAGTACGCGTCGAAGTAGGACACGTGCGGGTAGATGACCTCCCAGCCCGCGGTGGACAGGTCGTAGACGGCGTCGGGTACCTCCAGGTAGCCGTACACGGTGCGGTCGCCCGCCTGGGCGCGCAGGTCGGCCAGGAACTCGTACGGGTCGGCCAGGTGCTCGAACCAGTGCCGCGAGGTGACCATGTCGAAGGCGGGCAGCCTGGCGCCGCGCGGCGCGTGTCCACTGTGGAACTCCGCGCCGGACGGGTCGGGGCCGGTGGGTCCGGCGTACATCGCGTCGTACCCGGTGCCGGTACAGCCGGCCGTGTGGCACAGCTCACGCAGGAACTCGCCCTGCCCGCAGCCCACGTCCAGCACCCGCCGGCCGCCCAGCGGGTACCGGTCGGCCAGGTGCTTGACCAGTTCGGCGGAGAACGTCTGGAACGCCGGCGAGTGGTGCAGGTTGGTGTCCATCGTGGTGTCGTACACCATCACGGACGGGTCAAATGCGATATTGCGCACGTATGCACACGAGGGGCAGTACGCGAGCACCATCCGGCCGACCGGGCTGGCCGCCGCGGCCGCCGCATCGGCCCAGTGCACGCCGCACAGCACCGGGATGTCGCCCAGGTCCGCGAACGGCACCAGGGTCTCCTCCGCGCACGCGTCGCAGCGCAGGGTCGATGTCATCGTTGGTACTCCTACCGGTGTTAGGTGCCCGCCAGCCGGGCCACGATCGGCGCGGCGGCGCGGATGTCGCCACCGAGGTGGATGTAGTTGAGGCCGAACTCCTCGCGCCGGCGTTGCAGCGTCTCGACACAGTATCCGACGCTGCCGTGCAGTACCGCCGGGGAACCGTCCAGTACGGCCGGATCGGTCACGTCCGCGGCCAGGCTGGACACCCACGGGGTGGCCGCCGGCACGTCGGTGACGTTCAGCGAGACCACGCTGATCTGGAACTGCAGGGCGTCCGGGTCGCGGTCGGCAGCCTGCGCGCCGGCGCGTACCGCGGCCACCTTCTCCGCCACCCGGTCGCCGGTCATGTCCAACACCGCCGAGCCGGTACCCGCGCCGGCCCGCATGCTCGGCGCGATGCCGGCGATGTCGGCCTCGGCGCCGGCCAGCTCCAGCACGCGCTTGCCGCCGCCGCCGATGAGCAGCGGCGGGTGCGGCCGCTGCACCGGCTTGGGCAGCCCGTCGAGGTCGCTGATGTGGTAGTGCTTGCCGTGGTACGTGAGCGGCTCCCCGGCGAACAGGCCCTTGAGCACGTCCACCGACTCGTGCAGCCGGTCCACCCGTACCGGCGCCGGATCCAGCGGGAGTCCGGCGGCCTCGTAGTCGCTGGGCATCCAGCCGGCGCCGATACCCACCTCGACCCGGCCGCCGGAGAACACGTCCAGCGTGGCGAGTGCCTTGTGCAGCGGCGCCGGGTGCCGGTAGTCGTTGCCCAGCACCAGGCTCAGTACCCGCAGGTCGGTGGTGGCCTCGGCCGCCGCGCTCATCGCGACGATCGGGTCCATCATCCAGCCGCGGGTGAAGTGGTCGGAGACGGCCACCGCGGCGAAGCCGAGGTCTTCGATGCGGCGCACCTCCGCGCGCCACGTGGCAGGAGGTTGGTCGAGGCGCGGCATGGATGCGATGAAGCGGAACTCGCAGGGCATCCGGTCACCACCTTCCGGCTGACGGTACGGCATGTGCGGGTACGCAGCGGCGCTGCCGGCGGTTCACTCGGCCATGGCACCGGCTCTCCGCGCGCGCAGCGCTGCCAACCAGCCGCGCAGTTCGGTGCGCGGTACCGCCACCACCAGGTAGGCCAGCAGGCCGGCCGTTCCCGCCGTGGCCAGCTGGATGAACGCGTTGTGGCCGGCGACCAGGTGCAGCAGCACCGCGACCGCCGCGCAGACGACCCCGGCGAACAGCGGGCGGACCAGCCGGGGCGCGATCGGCCCGAGCCGTACCCCGGCCCGCTCCAGCGCGACCACGGCCAGCGGCATCGCGATGAGCATGCCGATCACCGCCTCCGCGATGGCCGCGCCCTGGGCGCCGTTGGCCTTGGTACCCGCCCACAGCGCGGGGATCAGGGTCAGCGCCCAGCCGATGTTGATGAGCAGGGTCCACCGGGTCGCGCCGGTACTCATCAGGATGTCCATGGCGATACCGGTGAGCATCCGTACGATCATCAGAATCATCAGGAACCGCAAGGGTCCCGCCGCCGGCATCCACTTTGGACCGTACAGGAACGCGATGGTCGGCTCGGCCAGCACCGCGACCAGTACCGCGATCGGTACCAACCCGAGCACCATCAACGGGATGGCCCGCTGTACGCCGCCGGAAAGGGTGTCGGAGTCCTTTTCGGACAGTCGGGCGAAGCCGGGCAGCGAGACGAACCGGATGGCGCTGCCGATCATGCCGGGCGCCCAGCTGGAGATGCTGAACGCGAGCAGGTAGAAGCCGAGCACGGTGGCGCCCATGACCCGGCCCACGACCACCTTGTCCGCCTGCTCGATGACGGCCTCCACGGCCAGTCCCAGGGTGAGCGGCAGCCCGTAGGCCATCAGGCGGCGGGCGATGGCCAGGTTGATCCCGACGCGGATGGGCAGGCCGGCCCAGACGAACACCAGCACGCCCGTGGTCACCGAGCTGGCCACCTGCCCGGCGGCCAGGGCCATCGCGCCGCCGCCGGTGACGGCCAGGCTGATGGCCACCACACCGTTGGCGGCAATTCCGGCCGTATTCGCCAGCACGTACCTTTTCTGCTGGAAGGTACGCAACAAATAGGCGCTCCGGACCGCCGTGAAGCCATCGATCAATATCGTTATGGTAAACAGCCGGATAACAGGCGTCGCGCCCGGCACGCCGGACAGGTGGGCAAATGGCGGCGCAGCAAACCAGAATACGACATACACCAGTGCACTGAATCCGCCGGCGATCGTGGCCGCGGTCGGCGCCATCTCCTCCAGCCGCCCGCGCCACTGGATGGTCGCCGGGATCAGCCCGAGGTCGTTGATATGTATCACGAACTGTGTGGCGGCCAGTGCCACTGCGTAAGTTCCAAAGTCGTGCGGTACCAGCAGGCGCGCCATGACCAGGGCGGTGGCGAACGAACCGATCTTGGCGCCCGCGTTGCCCAGCAGGCCCCAACCGAGGCCGCGGCCGGCTTTCCGGCCGATGGAGTGGATTTCCTGGATTACTTCAGTTTCTACCCGCGCGTCCCGCGTGGCTGTCCCCGCCTCAACCGGCTCCACGCCTTACCCCCTTTCCCCCCGGGCGAAACCATACCCGAGGCTGCGGTTGCCCCTCGACTATGACGCCTTTCTTACAGACCTTTGGGCGCAACGGATCTGGCTTGGGTAGGGTCTTAATCCGGCATCCGGCACAGATTATGTTCACAGGGAAGAGATGGTCGCGGACGAGAATGCTCAACCGGCAGCGGTCTGGCGCCGCGCGGTCCTCACCGCGGTGATCTGTGCCATCCTGCTGGTCGCGGTGTACCTTCTCGCCGTGTGGACCCGGGCGGGCCAGCGTTTCGAGGACGCGGTGCTCAACGCCGCCAGCGCGGCGGCCGGCCAGTCCGGCGACGCGCGCGCGACCGACACGCTCGACGCCGTCACGGCGCCGTTCCTGGCCGGCGCGACCCTGGTGGTACTCGCCATCGGGCTGCTGCGCCACCGGCTGTTCCTGGGCCTCGTGGGAGCGTGTGTCATCGGCGCCTCGGTGCTCACCGCGGAAGTGGTGCGGCGGCTGCTGCTACGCCCGGTCCTGCTGCCGCACGGCTACCGCCGCGAGGACCAGAGTTTCCCGAGTGGACACAGTGCGGTCGCGATGTCGGTGATGTGCGCGCTGATACTGGTGGTACCGCAGCGGTGGCGTGGCGTGGTGGCGGCCGCCGGTTCGCTCTGGGCGGCCAGTGTGGTGGTGGCCACAGTCACCGCGAGCTGGCACCGGCCCAGTGACACGCTGGGCAGCGACCTGATCGTGGCCGGGTACACCTGCGTCGCGATCGCGGTGCTGGCCCGGCGCGGCTACGTCCGCCCGGTACCCGGCCGCATCCGCGTGCCGCGGCGGGTGTACGGCGCCGTCGCGGTGCTCGCCTTCCTCGCCGTGACGGTGGCCGGCGCCATGGCCATCGACCGGCTCGGTGGGATCCACCGGGAGGCGTTACGCGGGTACCTGCTGACCGCCGGCCGGGGGCTGGCGCTGGCGGGTACCGTTGCGGTGACTCTGGTTGTGCTCGCAGTACTGCGCCGGGTGGACCTCGCGCCCCCGGTGTCCCGGTCCACTCTCGGGGAGGTTCCGACTCGATGAACAGGCAACCGCTGGTGTCGGTGGGGCTGCCGGTACGCAACGCCGCCGACCGGGTCACCGACGTGGTGAAGTCCGTGCTGGCGCAGGAGTACCCGCACGTGGAGCTGGTGATTTCGGACAACGCGTCGACCGACGGTACCCAGGACGTGTGCCGCTCGCTGGCCGACGCCGACAGCCGGATCCGGTACCACCGCCAGCCGCAGAACATCGGCCTGCTGAACAACTTCGGCTTCGTGCTGCGGGCGGCGCGGGGCGAGTTCTTCCGCTGGATCGGTGACGACGACCGGCTGGCGTCCGGGTACCTGACCGCCTGCCTGTCCGAGTTCGCCGCGGATCCACACCGCATCCTGGTCACCACCGGAATGTCCTATATGGAGGATGGCCGGCCGGCGGAGAGCGCCACGTACCACGGCACCGCGCTGGGCTCGGCCGACCCGGTCACCCGGCTCGAAGAGATGCTGCGCCTGCTCAACGAGAGCCACCTGCTCATCGACCCGCTGTACGCGCTGGTGCGCCGGAAGCCGGTGGCCGCCATCCCGCGCCGCAACATGCTGCGCGAGGACGAGGTGTTCGCCGCGAAGCTCGCGCTGGCCGGGCCGTGGGGCCACATACCCGACGTGCTCGCCGAACGGGTCTGGGGTACGGCGCGCATCACGAAGCTGGCCGAGCGGCTGGACGTGCCCTCCTGGCAGTCGCACTTCGCCAACACGTTGCAGGCCCGGGAGATGCTGCGCTGGATCGGGCAGTGCGAGCTGACCGCCGACCAGAAGCGCCGGGCGCGCGCCGCGGTGTACCGGATGTACCTGCGCCGCCAGGGGCGTACCGTGGCGCACCGCAGCCGCAAGCTGCTGCGGATGGCGACTACGTCTCGCTGACCACCCCGCGCAGCCGGGCCAGCCGCGCCCGTACCGCCTCGCGCAGGGCGGGCCAGCTGCGGTGCCGGGTGAACGGGATCTCGAACACGGCGGCGAACCCGCGCGCCACGAGCAGGGACACCGGTACCGCGATCGCCAGCGTGGCGCCGAACGCACCCAGCCCCGTACCCAGGTGCGGCGCCACGATCTTCTCGTTCACCACCACCACGATCGGCGCGTGGATCAGGTACAGGCTGTACGAGAACGAGCCGAGGCTGCGTACCGGCGGGGTGTCCAGCAGCCAGACGAACGGCTTCGGCCGCCGGGTGGCCACCGCCACCAGGAGCAGCGTCACCGCCGGACCCAGCGCGATGTCCACCCAGAAATAGTGCGCCACGGTCCACGCCGAGCCCTGCACCGCCATCAGTACCAGCACCGGTACCAGCGACATTGCCGCGAACCAGTGCCAGGGCAGCCGCCGCACCCGGTCACCGGCCACCACGATGCCGGCACCCACGATGCCGCAGGCGAACAGCACGGCGAACTGCGGGGTGAGCCGCATCAGCTTGTCCACTATGGACATGTGCGGGGCGAGCAGCCCCACGATGGCCACCACGCCGCCGACCGCGCCCAGCATGGCCAGTGCCCCGGCCCGCCGCAGCACCAGCAGCATCAGCGGGAACACCAGGTACAGCTGCGCCTCCACGGCGATCGACCAGAACGCGCCGTTGGGCGAGGGCGAGCCGACGATGTCCTGCAGCAGCAGCGCGTGCACCACCACCGACTTGCCGGTCGGTACCGGCGTGTCCGGCTGGGGTACCACGGTCCACGCGATGATCAGGCTGAACACCAGCGCGGCCCAGTACGGCGGCAGGATGCGCCAGGCGCGCCGGTACGCGAACCGGGCCCGCCCGCCCAGCTGCCAGCCGCCCCGGGCCGGCGAGACGGCCAGCGAGAAGCCGGACAGCGTGATGAACACGACCACGGCGAGGTGCCCGTACAGCAGCCAGCCGAGCCACAGCGGCCCCGTGTTCTGCGGGTACCCGGGGAAGGACAGCAGCCAGCAGTGGTGCAGCACCACGAACAGCGCGGCCAGCCCGCGGATGCCGTCCAGCCCGACCAGGCGG
>DATEJJ010000800.1:0-10001 GCA_035278125.1 Rugosimonospora sp. | reverse complement strand
GCGCCACCGCCTGGCTGCGCGTACGCGGCTACATCTCCACCGCTCGCAAGCACGGCATCAACGTCATGACCGCCATCCGCGACGCCATGACCGGCATGCCCTGGACACCATCAACCGCGCTACAGACGTGAATGCTTACGGCTGCGCGCCCACGGCTTCCGCCGGGTCGGGCTCGGCGTGACGCTGGACAATACCCGTGCGCAGAGCCTGTACCGGCGCCGGGGCTACACCGAATGGCCCTACGGCACGGTGAAGTCGACCGACGAGTACCGCATCATGGTCAAGCGCCTCTGACCGCGGTCCGCACCTCGCGGGCCACAGCGGCTACGGTGGGCGGAGCGAAGGGAGCATCATGCCACGGGCCAGGTGCAACGGAGTCGAGCTGGAGTACGAGACCCTCGGCCGCGCCGGCGATCCGGTGCTGCTGCTCATCATGGGCCTGGGCGCGCAGCTCACCGACTGGCCCGAGGACTTCTGCACCGGCCTGGCCGGGCGGGGCCTCTTCGTGGTCCGGTTCGACAACCGCGACTGTGGACTGTCCACCAGCCTGGACGAGCTGGGTACGCCGGACCTTCCCGGGCTGTTCGCCGGTACCGCCACCGCGCCGTACCTGCTGGCCGATCTCGCCGCCGACGCGGTGGGGCTGCTGGACGCGCTCGGCGTCGAGCGGGCCCACGTGGTGGGGGCGTCGATGGGCGGGATGATCGCCCAGCGGGTCGCGATCGACCATCCGGACCGGGTACGCAGCCTGTGCTCCATCATGTCCACCACCGGCGACCGGTCGGTGGGGCAGCCCACGCCCGAGGCCGCCGCGGCGCTGCGCCGGCCGCCCGCGACCACGCGCGAGGAGGCGATCGCGGGCAGCATGGCGGCGTCCCGGGTCTTCGGCTCGATCGGCTTCGACGCGACCGAGGACGCGCTGCGGCGCCGCGCGGAGCAGAAGTACGATCGCGCCTACCGGCCGCTGGGCACGATGCGCCAGCTCGCCGCGGTCTACGCCGGACCCGACCGGACCGAGGCGCTGGGCAAGGTCACCGTGCCCACCGTCGTCATCCACGGCGCGCTGGACCCGCTGGTCGACGTGAGCGGCGGCCGCGCGACCGCGGCCGCTGTCCCCGGCGCCGAGCTGGTCGTGCTTCCCGGCGTGGGGCACGGGATACCGGCCGACGTGATCCCGGCCATGGTGGAGGCCATCGCGCGTACCGCGGGCCGCGCCTGACCGGGATACCCGCTACAGACCGGCGTCGCGGAGCAGCCGGCGCTGTGCCGCCTGCGCGCACGCCTGCTCGGCGGCCAGGTCCACGCCGACGAGTACGCCGTGCCGCTTGCGTACCACGCCGTCCACGATGACCGTGTCGACATTGCCGCCGTCCGCGCCGATGACCACGCTCGCCGCCGTCTCGCCCGCCGGGCGGGGGATCAGGTTCGGGCTCGGGCGCAGCAGCACCACGTCGGCGGCCTTGCCCGGCTCCAGCGATCCGGTGAGGTGGCCGATGCCGAGGGTGCGCGCCGCGTCAATGGTCACATAGGACAGTAGGTCCCCGGCCGGTACCACGCCGGCCTCGGCGGGACGCTGCCGCGCCAGTTCCCGGAGCTGGCCGAAGGGGTCGGCATTGGATCCGGTGACACCGTCGGTGGACACGCTGGGCTGGATGCCGGCGGCCAGCGCGGCCGGCAGCGGGCACGCTCCCATGTGGAGGGTCGATTCGACCACAGGGGACAGTGAGACGTGCGCGCCGCACCCGGCGACCGCCGCCAGCTCCTCCGGGCTGAGCAGGTTGGCGTGCACGAAGGTGAGGTCCGGCCCGAGCAGGTCCTGCTTCTCCAGCAGTTGCACGCTGGGCGCCTGCTGCCAGAAGCCGTCGATGCCCGCGTGCATGGTGACGGGTATGCCCAGATCCCGGGCGAGCGCCAGGTCCTCGCCGACCCGAGGCATGGGGGAGAACTCCGGTCCGCGGATGGCCAGCGCGAAGCCGAGCAGGCCGGGATCGTCCCGCCACGCCTGGTGCAGCGCGATGACGCTGTCCGGATCGGGCCCGGCACCGTCGAACCAGTGGATCGACGACGGCCCGTACCCGAAGGTCCCGCGCAGGCCACTGCCGCGCAGCGCCTGGTATGCCGCGACCGCGTGCTCCGGCGTGTTCGTGGCGTGGAACCAGTCCAGCACGGTGGTCGTGCCGTACCAGAGGGATTCCAGCGCGGCGAGCCGGCCGCCGATCGCGACGTCCTCGGGGGTGAGGTGCGCGGACAGGGTGGCGAGGCCGATCTGGAAGTACGTGCCGAACGTGGTCCAGTCCGCGCCGAGCCCGCGCAGCAGCGCGTTCCAGTTGTGCCGGTGCGTGTCGATGAAGCCGGGCAGCACGACCATCCCGGTCGCGTCGATGTGCTCGGCGCCCGCGCCGGCCGGTGTGCCGGCCAGGTCCGGCCCGACGGCCGCGATCCGGCCGTGGTCCAGCAGCACATCGGCGCAGGGGTACTCCGTGCGCTCCGCGTCGAACGTCAATATGTGGCCGCCCCGGATGAGCAGGTGCGCGGGGTGAGCTGCGGTGTCGTGCGGTGCCGGGGATTCGTCGGGCCGGCGGAAGCGGGGTAGGAATCGCATCTGCGTTCTCCTCGCAGCGAGAGGGGTAACCGAGCGCCAGTCACCGAGAGAATATGTGTCAGTACTTTTAGTTACAAGAGACTCGGGCTAGTCGGCACAATCCAGTACAACTTGCCAAATGCAAGTACCGATCTGCCAGGCGCGTACGCGCGTCAGCCGTGAGTGTCGGGGCGGGTGTCGAGCAGTTCGGCGGCGACCACCTGGGCGGGATCGAGCAGCCGCGCATCGAGGCGGTGGAACAGATCCTGCGCGGGGATCGCCGGCCAGCGCGGCGGGAGGTGCTGGATCGGCAGCCGGGGATCGCGGCGTATGGTCTGCAGCCAGTCGGTGACCAGCCGGAGCTTGGTGGCGAACGGGTCCGCCGGCGGCGTACGGGTGGCCGGGTCCCACCGCTCCAGGAACTCCGCGTACCCGACGGCGAGCCCGTCCAGGTCGTACGCGTCGCGGATCATCTCGTCCACGTCGGTCAGGTGGTTGGTGCGCGCGTGGAAGACCCGTACGTGCGCCCGCAGGCCGAGGCCGGCCACGATCTGCTCCACGTCCTGCGTCCCGACCGCGATCCACAGCCCGTTCTGCAGCGGGCCGAACCCGGCCCAGGCCAGCTGCGAGCGCAGCGCGTGCCGTTCCCGTTGCCAGGAGCCGGGAAGGGAGAAGCCGAGCAGGGTCCAGGTGCCGTCCCAGTCCCGGTTGACCGCACCGGTCTCCGCCAGCCGGTGCCGCCCGTCCTCCAGGATCCGCCGGGAGCGCTCGGTGAGACCGAAGTACATGCGCTGCCCGTGCCGCTGGCGGCGGAGCAGGTCGCCGTTGACCATCCGGGTCAGGGTGGAGCGGGTGGCGTGCTCGGACACGCCGACGCGGGCCAGCACCTCGATGATGCTGCGCGAGTAGACGCACAAGGCCCGGCCCCGCACGTACTCGCCCAGGAACGTGAGCATCAGCGCCTGCGGGCGCTGCGCCGGTGCCTCCTGGTCCGCGCGGGGATCCACCTCCTCACTGATCACGCCTTGGAGGCTACCGGGCGCGACCACCGGGCAATGTTGTGCGCAATCTTGACGCATGCGATGAGAGCGCATAACTTTGGCGACACTCCGTACTCCCGAGCACACCCCCGGGGAGACAACGTGAACCACCGCCGATTTCTGGCCACGGCATTCGCCGCCGCCATGCTCTGCCTGGGCACGCCGGCCGCCGGTGCCGCCGCCGCGCCCGCAGCCGCGCACTACACCGGTACCCTGCCCGACGGGGCGACCTGGATCGCCGATGTGCCGGCCGGCTGGCACGGCCCGATCGTGCTCTACAGCCACGGCTTCGGCACGCTGGCACCGGCGGACGCGCCGGACCCGACCACCGCCGCGGCGCTGCTGGCCCGCGGGTACGCGCTGGTCGGCTCCTCGTACGACCCGAACGGTTCGCTGTGGGCGCTGGGCAGCGCGGTCCGCGACCAGTTCGCCAGCCTGGCCGCCGTCGAGCGGCTCACCGGCCGCCCCACGATGACCCTGGCTCTGGGTACCTCGATGGGCGGGCTGATCAGCGCGCTGGAGGCGCAGCAGGCCCGGGGCCGGCTGGACGGCGTGCTGTCCACCTGTGGCCTGGTCGGCGGCGGCATCGACCTGAACAACTACCAGCTGGACGCGGAGTACGCCCTCGGCCAGCTGCTCGCCCCCGGCCAGGCGGTACAGCTGGTCCGCTACGCCAATCCGGGCCAGGGTGCCGCGGCCGCGAGCCAACTGTCCACATTGGCCACCAGCGCGCAGGCCACCCCGGCCGGCCGGGCCCGGGTGGCGCTGGGTACCGCCCTGCTGAACATGCCCACCTGGTCCACCCAGCAGGCGGCGCCCCCGGCCGACCCGGACGGCATCGCGCAGGCGCAGTACCAGTGGCTGGTGGGTACCCTGCCGTTCATCATGCCGGCGCGGTACTTCATCGAAATCGCCGCCGGCGGCAACGGGTCCTGGAACGCCGGCGTGGACTACGCCGCGCTGCTGGCCCGCTCGCCGTACCGGCACATGGTGGCGAGCCTGTACCGCGAGGCGGGGCTGGACCTGCGCGCCGATCTGGCCGACCTGACCCGGCACGCGGCGGTACGCGCCGACCCGGCCGCGGTCGGCTGGCTGGCCCGCACCTCGGTACCCACCGGGCACCTGGACGTGCCCGTGCTCGACCTGCACACGATCTACGACCAGCTCGCGCCGGTCGAGTTCGAGAACCGGTACGCCCAGCAGGTGGCCGCCGCCGGTGACGCGGGGCTGCTGCGCCAGGCGTACGTGAACCGGCGCTCGCACTGCGCGTTCACCGCCTCCGAGCTGGTCGCCGGTCTGCAGGCGGTGGCCGAGCGCGTCCACAGTGGACACTGGGACGGCAGTGCCACCACGCGGGGCCTGGAGGCCGCCGCGCTCGCGACCGGACTGGGTGACGGTCCCGCGTTCATCACCTTCCACCCGGGCCAGTTGGTCAGCCACCGCCTCTTCTTCCAGGAGCGACCATGACTCAGGATCCGACACTCGACAATGTCAGCGGGCTCAGCCGGCGGCGCGTCCTGCGGGCCGCCGGGCTGGGCGCGGCCGGGCTGGCCGCGATCCCGGTGCTGGGCGCGTGCAAGGTCGGCGGCGGTACCAAGAGCACCTCGGGTGGCGGCGGGAGTACGCCGACCATCAAGGTCGGGCTGGTCAGCCCGCGTACCGGGGCCACCGCCGGGTTCGGCGAGCCGGACGGGTACGTCCTCGGGCTGGCCCGCAAGGCGCTCGCGAGTGGACTGACGGTCGGCGGCACGAAGTACAACGTGACCATTGTGGACAAGGACAGCCAGTCCAACCCGCAGCGGTCGGCCCAGGTCGCCAACGACCTCATCAACAGCGAGGGCGTGGACCTGATGCTGGCCACCTCCACGCCGGAGACGGTCAACCCGGTCTCCGACGCGTGCGAGGCGGCGGGGGTACCGTGCATCTCCACCATCGTGCCGTGGGAGGCGTGGTACTTCGGCCGCGGGGCGAAGCCGGGCCAGCCCAGCCCGTTCAGGTACACCTACCACTTCTGCTTCGGGATCGAGCAGTTCAACCTGGCGTACACGCACCTGTGGCCCCAGGTGACCACGAACAAGAAGGTCGGCGTGATGTGGCCGAACGACTCGGACGGCAACGCCATCCGCCAGGCGCTGGGCCCGCTGCTGAGCAAGGCCGGCTACTCCATTGTGGACCCCGGCGCGTACACCGACGGTACCAACGACTACTCCTCGCAGATCGCCAAGTTCAAGGCGCAGCAGTGCGAGATCTTCCACACCGCGCCGATACCGCCGGACTTCGCCACGTTCTGGCAGCAGGCGGCGCAGCAGGGGTACCAGCCGAAGATCGCGCAGATCGCGAAGACCGGGCTGTTCCCGTCCCAGGTGGAGTCGCTCGGCGCGATCGGGGTGGGGCTGGCCAGCGGCGCGTACTGGCACCCCAGCTTCCCGTACAGTTCGTCGCTGACGAAGATCTCGTCGAAGGACCTGACGGACGGGTACCAGACCACGGTGGGCAAGCAGTGGACCCAGCAGTTGGGGGCGAGCATGGCGCTGTTCGACGTGGCCGCCGCCGCGCTGCGGGCCGCGCCGGACCCGAAGAACAAGGCCGGGCTCGCCAAGGCGATCAGCACGCTGCAGGTACAGACACCGATCGGTGCCCTGCAGTGGGGCAAGGGGCCCAACGCGAACGTGGTCACCACGCCCATCATCGGCGGCCAGTGGGTGACCGACCCGACCGGGAAGTACAAGCTGGACTTCGTGCTGTGCGAGAACTCCTGCGACCCCAACGTTCCGGTATCGGCGACGCTGAAGCCGTACGTGTAACTACCCGTCCGCCTCGATCCGGCGCAGGATCGACGCGCCGACCGCCGCCCAGGTACGCACCTGGGCGGGCGTGAGGCTGTCGAACACGAGCCGCTGGACGAGTTCCACGTGCGCCGGTGCGGCCGCCTCGATGGCGCGGCGGCCGGCCGGCGTGAGTACCACGTAGGCGCCCCGCCGGTCCGCCTCGCACTCCTGTTTCGCGACCAGGTCCCGGGCGGCCAGGCGGGCGACCTGCTTGGAGACCCGGCTCTTCTCCCACTGCAGCGCGTCGCCCAGCTCGAAGGCGCGCAGCCGCCCGTCGGGTACGTCGGTCAGGTGTACCAGGATGTCGTAGTCGGACAGGGTCAGCCCCGAGGTGCGCTGCAGGTCCCGGTTCAGCACCGCGCCGAGCCGGGCGTGTACGTCCAGGAATCCCCGCCAGGCTCGCTGCTGGGTGGCGTCGAGCCAGCGCACGTCTGTCTTCACCGTTGCAGCTTACCGAGATGGTTGACGTGGCACCCACTTCGGAGGAAGGTGGTTGCCGTGGCAACTACCTGCCGGTGCGGCAGGCTCTGGCTGGGAGGTGTCGATGAGCGCGTGGAACTTCATGAGCTACGAGAGCAAGGGCAACCTGCTCGAAGCGGTACGCCGGGAGTCGGCGGGCATGTTCGACCTGGCCGCGGCGCCGGAGATCTGGATGGCTCCCACCGGTGCGGGCGACTGGCAGGTACGTGACGTGTTCGGTCACCTCATCGACACGACCGAGACGTACTTCGTCGGCTTCGACGCGGTACGCGCGGGCGGCGACCCGCCGGCGACCGCGCCGCTGCGGGAGATGGCGACGCACGTGGACAAGGGCGCCCAGCAGTTCCGGTCGCTGGAGCGCGAGGAGGCGCTGGCGCGGCTGCGGGCGGCGCTGGACCGGATGCTCGGCATCATGGAGGACCTGACCGAGCAGGAGTGGGGCGGTCTCCAGGTGCCGCACAAGTACATGGGCCCGTTACCGGCGTTCTTCTACCCGGTCTTCCAGCTGGTCGACTACTCGGTGCACAGCTGGGACATCCGGCAGGGCACCGGCCAGCCGCACGCGCTGGAGGCGCGCTCGGCCGACCTGCTCGTGCCGCTGTGCTTCGTGCTCTGGTCGGCGACCCCGGTGGTGGGGCCCGAGACCGAGCCGATCGAGCTGGGCATCCGGATCACCTCGGGCGAGAACGCCGGCGGCACCCGGGTCGCGGTCGGCCCGACCGGCGCGGCCACCACGCCCGGCCCGGTCGATGACCTATCCTGTGTCATCGAGTTCGATCCGGGCAGCTTCGTGCTCACCGCGTACGGGCGCACCAACGCCGGTACCGCGCGCGGCGACCGCGACCTGGCGCACCGGTTCCTCGGCGGGTTCTTCCGGATCTGACAGGAGGCGTGTCGTGGCCATCGACCTGGCGGCCGTCGCGGCGCAGCGGGCGCGCATCAGGAGTGACTACCTGCGCGCGGAGGGCGAGCGGCCGGCGAGCAGCGCCCGGGGCCTGCACCACTTCGCGCTGCTGTGCTCGGATGTCCGGCGGACCGTCGAGTTCTACCAGAGCGTGCTGGAGTTCCCGCTGACCGAGATCTTCGAGAACCGGGACTACCCGGGCTCGAACCACTTCTTCTTCGACCTCGGCAACGGCAACCTGCTCGCGTTCTTCGACCTGCCCGGCGTCGACCTCGGCCCGTACGCGGAGGTGCTGGGCGGCCTGCACCACGTGGCGATCTCGGTGACGCCGGACCGGTGGGCGCACCTGCGCGGCAAGCTCGACGCGGCGGGGGTGGCGTACCAGGTGGAGAGCGAGACCTCCCTCTACTTCCGCGACCCCGACGGCGCCCGGCTCGAACTGCTGGCCGACCCGCTGGGCGAGATGTACGGCACGAAGGTGCTGTGACCGGGCTGCCGGCGCTGCTGGACCGGCTGGAACAGGCCGCCGGCCCGGCGCCGCCGGTACCGTCCCGGGACGGGTGGCAGCTCGTCCTCGCGGAGAACATCGGCTACCTCGTTGACGACGGGACCCGCTGGCGGGCCATGGCCGCCTTGGCCGAGCGGGTCGGCGCGGATCCCGAGCGGATCCTCGCCGCGCCGCACGCCGACCTGCTCGACCTGGTGGTCGGGGTGCGCCCCGCCGACCGGGTCGAGCGGCTGCGCCGCTGTGCCGAGCTGGCCATCGCCGGGGCGCCCTGGTCGGCGTACCCGGGCATCGGGCGGCCGGGGGTGCAGCGCATCGAGCTGTTCACCGGTACCCGGCCGGTGCTGGCGCTGGAGTCGAACGGGCTGCGGGTACTGGCCCGGTTGGGGTACGCCGGGCCGGACGCGTCCTACGCCGCGGCGTACCGGCAGGCGCAGCAGCGGGCCGGCGGTGAGCTGCCGGAGACCGTACCGGCCCGCCAGCGCGCCCACCAGCTCCTGCGGCGGCACGGCCAGGCCACCTGCCGCCGGTCCCGCCCCGCCTGCCCCGACTGTCCTATCGCGACAGACTGCCCCAGCGCCGGCAGCCCGCCCGCGCTCTACTGACACGTCAACGGTTGTAGCGTGGGGGCCGCTTCTCCAGGAAGGCGGTGACGCCTTCGGACACGTCCGGCCCGGCGTGCAGGGCCGCGGCCGACCAGTAGTTGGTGGCCAGGGTCGAGGCGAGGTCGACCTGCCAGCTCGACCGCAGCGACTGCTTGGCCGCTTCGACCGCGCGCCAGGACTTGGCCGCGATCCGGGTCGCCAGCCCGACCGCGGCCGGGATGAGCGCGTCCGGCGCGACGACCCGGTTGACGAGCCCGATCTCCAGCGCCCGCGCCGCGTCGACGACGTCACCGGTCAGCACCAGCTCGGCCGCCATCCCAGAGCCGACCAGCCGGGGCAGGAACCAGGTGCCGCCGTTGCCCGGCGGCAGCCCGAGGTTGAGGTACGTCTCGCCGAGCTTCGCCGTGTCCGACGCGAGCCGGATGTCGCAGGCGAGGGCCAGGTCGAGCCCGCCCGCCGTGGCACCGCCGTTGACGGCCGCGACGACCGGCAGCCGGGAGCCCACAACACGCTGGATGAGCGGGAAGACGACGCGGGCGTTGTACGGCTCGCCGGTCACGGGCAGCTCGGTGTCCAGGTACGCCCGCATCGCCACGAGGTCGGCGCCGGCGGAGAACTGGCGGCCGGCGCCGGTCAGCACGAGCGCCCGGACGGACCGGTCGGCCTCCAGCGCGTCCAGCACGGCGACGAAGTCCCGGGCCAGCTCGGGGACGATCCCGTTGCCGCGCTGCGGCCGGTTCAGCGTCAGCAGCACGACGCCCTCGGCGACCCGTTCGTGGAACAGGGTGGCCAGGTCGACACGCTGGCCCGTCACGCCGGCCCGGCTTCGAGGATGGTGGCGACCGCGGCGGCGTACGCGCCGTTGAGCCAGCCGCCGGCGTTGACCGCCATGCCGACCCGGGCGCCCTCGACCTGGCGCGGCCCGGCCCGCCCGGTCAGGTGCAGGTGGAGCTCGACGAGCTGCGCCGCGCCGGTGGCGCCGATCGGGTGGCCGCGGCTCATCAGGCCGCCGCTGGTGTTCACCGGGAGCCGCCCGCCCAGCGCCGTGGCGCCGGAGC
>DATEJJ010000799.1:0-2203 GCA_035278125.1 Rugosimonospora sp. | reverse complement strand
CTGGCCGCGAGCCTGGTGCTGTTCGCCGCGACGCTGCCCGCGCTCGCGGCGGCCCGCGGCGACGGTCCACTGTGGATGATCGCGGGTGCGGTGGCACTGCTCATCGCGGGCATCGTGGCGGCCGGTCCCTGGCTGACCATGGTGATCGGGGGGTTGCTGGTCGGCGTGACCGGCGGGGCGCCTGGGCTCCTCGCCGGCCGCCGGCTGGCGCACAACCCCACGGCCGGCTTCCGCGCCATCAGCGGCCTGGTGCTCGCGGTCTTCCTGGTCACCATGGCGAGCGTGGCGACCGCCATCGCGATCACCCCGGTGCCCGTCCGCGGGCAGGAACTCATCCCGGCACACGCGGTGGGCCGGTTGTTCCTGTTCCGCGGCACGACGCTGCCGCCGGCCGGTCGGGCCGACGCGCTGGCCGACCGGATCCGGGCCATGCCCGGGGTGACCGGGCTGCTGGACCTGCGCTGGGCCACGGCGTCCGCGCCGACCGGCGGGGAGCGGGCGCTGCCCGCCGTGACCCGCTGCGCCGACCTGCGCGCCACCGGCCTGGGCGGCTGCACCGATCCGGCGGCGCTGATGAGCCTGGACGCGCGGTTGCTGGGCAACGGGTTCGTGCGGGACCTGCAACCGGCCGCCGCCGGCGCCGATCCGCGGCGCCTGCCCATGCTGGGCCTGCTGGCCACCACCGACGGCCATCTGTCCACAATGGAGAGAGTGCGCACGGCGATCGAGGCCGCCGTGCCGGAGGCGGCCTGGCTGCCGTGGACCACCGAGGAGCTCAAGGGCCAGAACACCCGGCAGCGGGACCAGTTGACGCGGATCAGCGACGCGGTGCTGCTGGCCACGCTGCTCATCGCCGGGTTCAGCCTGGCCGTGTCCGTGGCCGGCGGCCTGGTCGAGCGCAAGCGCCCGTTCGCGCTGCTGCGGCTGGCCGGCACCCGCCCGGCCGACCTGCGACGGCTGCTGCTCGCCGAGACGGCCGCGCCGCTGGTGACGGTGGCAGTGGTCAGCGCCGGTCTCGGCTTCGCCGTCATCTCGTACGTCGCCTGGGTCTCGCACGCTCCGTTGCGGGCACCCGATCCCAGCTACTGGTGGATCCTGGGCACCGGCCTGCTGGCCGCGACGGGCCTGTCCTGGGGGGTTACCGCGCCGCTGATGAATCGACTCACATCGCTGGAGAGTGCGCGCTTCGAGTGAGTGATTCTAGCCGAGCCCGGTGCGGTCCGGGAGCGGTTTGCGGGATCCGCACCGGTCGCTGACTGCGGGTGACCACATCGAGAGAGTCGGTCGCCAGACCGTAAGGCATCGTGACAGCACATCCACAGGTCCGCTGCCTACGATGCCGGAATGGCAATCCGCGCCGCCGCCCAGGCTCGCCGGATCTTCGGCAACCCGTGGGCGCGGACCGGCGTGGTCGCGGCCGTCGCGATGGTCTCGTTGTGGAATATCGAGCGGGTACCGTCGGCCGCGCCGCTGCCGCTGCTGCTGGGCGTGCTGCCCTGGGCGATCGGCAAGTACCTGCTCTCGCCGCTGCGCTGGCAGGCGATCTCGGAGAGCGGCCGCACACTGTGGTGGCACCTGCGGGTGTACGCGGAGGCGGAGCTGCTCGGCCTGATGACACCGATGCACGCGGGTGCGGACGTGTGGCGCCTGCACCGGCTGCACGAGATCGGCATGCGCCGCCCGCGGGGCGTGGCCGAACTCGCACTCGACCGGCTGCTCGGCGGCCTGGGCATCAGCCTGGCGGTACTGCTGACCGGCGTCACGCTGCCACTGGCGGTGATCGTCGGGCTCGCCGCGGTCGGGGCCGGCGCGCTGGTGGTGGCGGTGGCGGTGCGGGTACGCCGGCCGGACCTGTTCCGGCAGCGGCCGCTGCCCGGGCCGGGGATCCTGGTGGCCAGCGTGCTGCTGTCGCTGGGCTTCCAGGCCACCATCCTGGCCCGGCTGGCCGCCGTGACCACGGCGCTCGGCCACCCCGTGGACCCGATCCGCCTGGCCGCCGTCTTCGGTGCCACGCAGGTCGCCGGCATCCTGCCCGGGGTGAACGGCGCCAGCCCGCAGGACGGGGCGCTGGCGGTGGGCCTGGTCTCGCTCGGGCTGCCGTGGGGCTCGGCACTGGCCGCGGTGGCCCTGCTCGCGACGCTGGCCTGGCCGCCCGCGGTGCTGCTCGGCGGCACCAGCTTCGTCGCCCGGCGGCTCGCCATCC
>DATEJJ010000798.1:0-2962 GCA_035278125.1 Rugosimonospora sp. | reverse complement strand
CACCGGACCCGGTACCGCCGTCTCCCCGCCGCCCGCCTCGCCGGCCCCGTCGCACACCATGGTCGTCGCGCCCGTACTGCCGCCACCGTCCACCGCGGCCGGCGCCCGGTCCCAGTCGAACACCGGCGGCACCGCGCCCGCGCCACCCCGCCCGGTACCCACCGCCGCCCCGCCCACCTGCCTGAACGCCAGCCACGTGCTGAACACCCAGTGGCCGGGCGGGCTACAGGCCCAGTTCACGGTCACCAACTGCGGCAACGCGACGATCGACGGCTGGGTGGTGACCGTACGCTTCTCCGGCTCGGTGACGATCCAGTCCTGGAACTCGATATCCAGCGGCGGATCCTCCACAGTGGACTTCGGCTCGGTCGACTACAACACCACCGTCGCGCCCGGCGCCAGCATCACGTTCGGCTTCAACGCCACCTGGTCCAGCGGCGGTACCCGCGCCATCATCGGGTGCGCTGTCGGCTACGGCTCGTGTTCATGACCGGGTACGCTCGTCGCGTGCCTGATCAACCAGCCCCTGGTGAGCAGCCCGTACGGCCGCAGCCCGAGCCGCTGGACCCGCCGATGGTGCCGTTCGCCGTGGGCGGCATCGCCGCGTTCGCGGTCGCGGGGCTCGTACTGCTGCCGCTGCACGGCTGGCTGACCCGGCACCACCACACCACCTGGCTGTGGACCTGCCTGGCCGGCGTCCTCTGGGGCTTCGTCGGACTAGCGGTGATGCTCCGCAGGGACCGCCGGAGGAACTAGTCCTCGGGCGCGCTGGTCACCACGACCGGGTCGACCTCGCTGTCGTCGTACACCGTGGGCAGCTCCTCGACCTCGGCGGCCGGCGGCTCGACCAGCACCTCGGAGTGGGCGCCGCAGCCGTGGTCGGCACTGACGACCCGGCCGTCGTCCGGGGCGAACAGATTGCCGCAGGCCCCGAAGGCCGGCCGCATCGCGCCGGCCAGCGGCAGGTAGAAGCCGCAGCTGACGCAGCGCGCGGCGCGCGGCGCCGCGGTCGAGATCGGCGCGGCCGGACCGTTGTCGCCGTCGTACCAGCGCTGCGCCGTCTCCATCCGCCCCTCGCGGGACATCACCCGGACCCGGCCCAGGCCCAGCTCCCAGGTGACCTCCTCCACCGCCGGATCGTCGGACCGCACGTACCCGGGCACCAGCCGGTCGTCGTCCGGCGCGGTCGGCAGCAGGTCGCCCACGCCCAGGTCGCCCGGCTGCAGCCGGTCCTGCCAGGGCACCCACTGCGGCGCCACCAGCGCGTCGGGGCCGGGCAGCAGCACCGTCTCGCAGACCGTCACGTGCCGGCTGCGCGAGGCCCGGGCCACCGTGACCGCCCAGCGCCAACCCTGGTATCCGGGCAGGCCGGCGGCGAAGAAGTGGGTCACCACCCGCTCCCCCTCGGCCACCACCTCAAGGTGCTCGCCCGCGGGCTCCTCGGTGACCGCCTCGCGGGCCAGGTCCACCGCGTCCGCGCAGACCTGGTCGAGCTTGGCTCGGGTACTGACCGCTGTCCTGCTCACCACGCAACCATTGTTCCTCATCCACCTCTGGGCCACCGGCCGGGGCGTGCGCGTCTTCGGCCGGATTGCCGGAATGTCGGGCCTGGGAGGGGCCAGATCCTGGTCGGATGGGTCACGATGGAGGGCATGAAGGCGCTCGGCAAGACGGTCGTGTACTCGGTCAAGGGTGCCCGCGCCTCGGTCCGCGGCTCGACCCGGGTCGGGCGGTGGGTCACCCGGCGGGTCATCGCGGTCCGCGACCGGGGCGCGGCCGGCGAGGTGGGCATGATCCGCCTGCTCGACCTGCACGCCGCCTCCTGCGCCGGCGACACGCTCGTCACCATGGGCCTGGCCGGCACCATCTTCTTCAACGTCGCCGCGGGCGAGGCGCGCGGCCGGGTCGCGCTCTACCTGCTGATGACGATGGCACCGTTCGCGCTGCTGGCCCCGCTCGTGGGTCCGGTGCTGGACCGGTTCCGGCACGGCCGGCGGTACGCGCTGGCCGCGACCATGCTCGGCCGCGCCTTCCTCGCCTGGCTGATCTCCGACTACCTGGGCAACATCGGGCTGTACCCGGCCGCGTTCGGCGTACTGGTGCTGTCCCGCGCGTACGGCGTGGCGCGCAGCGCGGCGGTACCGCGGCTGCTGCCCGAGCGGCTCGGCCTGTCCGAGGCGGGTGCCCGTGCCTCGGTCTTCGGTACCCTCGCCGGCGCCGCCGTCGCACCGCTGGGCGTCGCCGCGTTCTGGGTCGGTCCGCAGTGGCCGCTGCGGGTGGCCACGGTCATCTTCCTGATCGGCATGGTGGTGGCGCTGCGCCTGCCGCCCCGAGCCGACTCGGACCCGCCGGAGACCCTGCCCCGCCCGTTCTTCCTGCGCTCCAGCCTCAAGGTGCTCTCCGGGCGGCTGGTCCTGTCCACCCTGTTCGGTGCGGTCACGCTGCGCGCGCTGTTCGGCCTCCTCACCGTGTTCCTCGCGTTCGCCGTGCGCTCCGGCCACCTGCCCACCAAGCTGCTCGGCCACAGCCTGCACCAGACCACCGCGCTGGGCGTGGTGGCCGGCGCGCTCGGCGTCGGCTCGTTCCTCGCCATGGCGATCGGCACCCGGCTGAAGATCCACCGGCCGGCGCTGTTGCAGGCGGGCTCGCTGACCGTGCTGGCCGCCACCGGGATCCTCGCCGGCGGCCGGTACAGCCTCGCCACGGTCGCACTGTTCTGCCTGGTCACGGCCGGGGCCAGCGGGCTGACCAAGCTGGCCCTGGACGCGACCATCCAGGAGCGGGTGCCGGAGAGCGCGCGGGCCAGCGCGTTCGCCCACTCGGAGACCGCGCTGATGCTGGCCTGGGTGCTCGGCGGCGCGATCGGGCTCATCCCGTTCGGCGGGCGCACCGGCGTGCTCATCGCCGCCGGCGCGGTCGCGCTGGCCGCCCTGCGCGCCATCGCGCTGGCGGGCGGGCTGCG
>DATEJJ010000797.1:0-5401 GCA_035278125.1 Rugosimonospora sp. | reverse complement strand
TATCGCTGAGAAGATGGACACCCATCCCGACGGGAAGATCTTCCGGTCCTTCCCCCGTGCCGGCACTGTCAACGCCGCCCAGATCCTGGCCGAATGGGGCGACGCCCGCGCCGCGTTCGACCACCCCGACGCCATCGCAGCGCTGGCCGGGATCACCCCGGTCACCAAGGCATCCGGCAAACAACGGGGGGTGTCGTTTCGCTGGGCCTGCAACAAACGCCTCCGCCAGGCCATCACGACCTTCGCCGACAACAGTCGCCACGCCAGCCCCTGGGCCGCCGACATCTACCACCGGGCACGCGCCAGCGGCAAAGACCATCCCCACGCCACTCGCATCCTCGCCCGAGCATGGGTACGCATCATGTGGCGCTGCTGGCAGAACAACACGCCCTACGACCCGGCGCTGCACGGCCGCACCCAACACGACGCGGAACAGCAGCTCGCGGCCTGATTTCGATCTAGAGGTTGACACAGGGGGTGTCATGGCTGGTCATCTCCAGTCGGCTCGTACTCGTAGGTACCCCTGATCACCGACCATTCGTCGGGCTCGGGCAGCGGGAAGTCAGCGCGGTCTACCTGGCGCAGCGCGTCGTCCAGGAAGAACGCGACGTAATTCGCCGGCAACCCGGGCGATGTCAATTCACTCATCTCGATTCGCTCCGTTCATGCGACCAATGCGGGCTGGCTAAGGACCTGCGCGAGGGACTTCATCCGGCAGTCGGGGCCGATTCCCAGCCGCAGGACGTGGCGGCGGTCATCGGGGTGCCGCATATGAAGCACTGGGGTTCGCGGGTGTTGAGCGACGCTTGGGAGCGTGTCGGCATCGTTCGCTGCGAGCCTGTTGTGGTGGGAGGAAGCCGCGCCGGCTGAGTGTCGGCGGGGCTTGGCTTTCAGGGCCTGTCTGCGCCGCCGCGGCCTCCTGCACGAGCAGCCCCTGCCCGTGACCCACCGTCGGTCAGGTCAGACGATCAGGTGACGGACATCAGCTCGCCGTACGTCGCGTTGGTGTTGCCGCGGCCCATCGCCGGTGCCGTCGCCGCGTCGGCGGAGTCGTCGGCCGGGAGTACCTCGGTGAGCTGGCCGCGATCCGGGACCCCGGGCTCACCGCCGTAACGCAGCAGCTACCGCGGATGGGGCGGATCGGTGTCGAGGTAGACGATCGCGCGGCCCATCACGGCAACAGCCCTTCCCACTGCGACGGGCACGCCCCCGCCGGGCGGGGCGGCTGCGACCCGCGCAACGCCCGCCCCCGCGCCTCCGCCGCGAAGATCTGATCCCAATGCCGGGAGAAGGCGAGCATCTGCGCGCGGGCCGTCGGGTCGCACACCGCCTCGACCGCGGCGAGCATCGTCGGATAGTCCACGTGCAACCACCCGCCGATGCCGACCGTCCAGCGGGACCCGTCAAGCTGCCCGATCTGCACCACCGCCCACCGGTCCCGTATGGCCCCCCGCACGCCGGGGATCGGGAACGCGACCGACGTCACGCGGATGTCGCCCTCGTGCTGGTCGGTGGTCCACACCTCGACGTCGACCGGTCCTACCTCGATGACCCGGTGTCCGAACTGTCCGACGTATGTCGCGTACCCGTCTTCGGGACCCACGCCTGACCGGTCATACCGCCGCACGGCCGCCCCGTCGGCCGTGCGGCGGGGGCGCGTTGACCGGGCCATGTCAGACCATCACCACGGTACGTACCGCGGTGCGCACCTCGCGGACGATCCGCCACCGGAAATCGGGGGGGACCCTGGTCATGGGGCCAGCCTCGGCTGCCTCCTTGGCCTTCTGCGCCGTGGGGTACTCGTCGACGTTGCGCCTCCACCTCGGCTCACCGGGGCGGCGCCATTCGATCCAGAAACTTTCGGTTTGCGAAGACTCGGGACCCGGACCGTTGGTGTAGGTGGCCTCACTCATGCCGTTGTCTCCTTCTACGTGTCACGGATCGCGGCCACCAGAACCGCGACATAGTCCACGTCTGCCCCGGTCGCGTCGGCTTCCTCGTACGCCTTCCCGACCGCAGCCGACGCGTGTGGGTGCCTACGCTCCACCTCGCCATCAACTTGGACCGCATCCAATTGGGCTCCGGCGCGGATTCCTGTCCATTGACGTCCTCAAGTGCCGTGACGAGCGTGTCGTCGGTCGCGCGGGCCCACAGGGCAGCCAAACGGCGATCCCGCTGCGTGGGGGTCATGACGTCCTCCTGGTGCGTGACGTTTCCGGGGTGGTGGGCCGCCGCCGGGGCCGCGCCTGCTGCGCGTGCCACGCAGCGACGTCGACCGGGTGCGCGTCGATCTCGGCCAACTCAGTTTCGATGCTTTTCGCCCGGGACAGCGTGTCGTACATCTCGTGGGCCAACGCGTCGCGTCGGGCGATGTGCGCACGCTCCGGCGGGCACTGGGCCGCCTGTACCGCGGTCTTGAGGGACGGGTAGGTGACGCTCGGAATCCATCCAGACTTGCCGATAGCTCCCAGCATGTACGCGGTATGGCCGGCGTTCGCTGGGGCGATCAGGCTGTCGGCCCGGCCTTAGCGGGGGGCCGGGCGTGAGGTCAAGCCACGCGGGCGGTGGCCACGGCCCGGATTCGAGGGTCGTAGTCGATCATGCTGTCAGCGATTCCGGCGTAGCGCTGGACCGCTTCGCGAGCGCGGGCGTCGGAGACGATCGGCGCGCTGGCCAGCGTCTGGCCGTCGCCGTCCAGTGGGCGCCACCGGTCGGCTTCGTCCGCGCTCGGGACGCGTTGTACGTACCCGGCGCGCCGTGGGCCTTGGTGCAGGACCTGCCCCGACCAGTCGGGCGTGTCGACGACCGTCCAGCGGGCTCGCGCGGGCAGGGCGTGGCACCCTTCGGGTCCTGGGTCGGTCTGCGTCAGGGACGCGACGGCGGCGTGGAGGTGTTCGCGGGTGGTCGGGGTGATGGTTGTCCCGGGGGCCTGTTGGCACACGTGCAGCAGTTCCCAGTAGAGCTGGATGGCGGCGCCTGCGGCGGGTCGGTCATCGGTAACCTCCGTGGATGGTTCGGTTGCCTGGTTGCCTGGCGAGGTTCGGGTTTGCCGTGCCCTAGCCGTGCATTTCGGGTCGTGCAGTATCGACGATGGCGTGTCACCTCCGGTGCCGTGGGAAGGTGGGTCACATCACCGCGTCGAGCGCTGACGCGAGGGCCTGGGTAGGGCTCATGCCCTGGTGATAGGTGGCACGTCGGTTGTAGGTGGGCAGGTCGAAGATGCTCACACCGCAGTCGCGCCACGGGCACCGTCACCCACGGCTCGTCCGGGTCCGGGTGATCCGGAAGTCGCGGCGGGCGTAGTGCATGCGCGCCGCCCACTGCCCACGGCTGACCAACCGGTCGCCGGCGAGGTGGGTGTTCCACACCTCCCAGCCACCATCCCCGCCCAGCGGGATGCCGCACCGGGCGGCCTGCTCCGCCGCCAGCTTGGGCACCTGCTGCCACTCGATGCGGGAGTCGTCCACGTCCCGCTCTCGGTCCAGGACGAGGTGCAGCACTGTGAACCGGTCCAGCAGCCCGTGCGCCCCCAGCATCCGCACCGCCTCCCGCACGGTCAACATGCTGTCCTTTCCCCCGCTCGTGTGGGCGGTGAACCCGTCGAACCGGCTGAGGAACCAGGCCAGCCACAGCAGCGGGTCCATCACGCACCGGCCAGCTCGAACAGGCCCGGCGCGTGGTCGGCGGCCACCAGCTTAGCCTGGATCCGTGGATTCGGTGGCCTTTTGCGGTATCTGTCGATGAATGGCGATAGCATTGCGGGATGGCTCGGTTGGGGCGTGTCGGGTCTGCTGGCGTCTTGCCAGCCTCCTCGGGTCCCTGCGGTCGTGGGCGGCGTGCGGGTTCGCGATGCTGGTCGGATGTTCGCGCGGCGGTGGCGTTGTCAAGTGAGAAAGACGGCGGTCCATAGGCCCTGCCACGGCTTGGCGTGGGGCCAGTGTTTGGGTAGGTGCAGCGTGGATCGGCGCTGTGGTCGGGCCAGGCGGGCGGGGACGTTGATGATGTGTTCGCGGACGGTGGCGCCGCGCGCGACGGCGTAGCGGGCAAGGCCGGTGATGGCGCCGGCGGCGCGCAGCAGGTTGTGGCAGATCGCGGCGAGCGTGGTCCAGGCGGCGTTGGCCGGGAACGATCCGGAGGGTTGATGTGCCCAGGGTCCATCGATGAGGTCGGACCAGACGGTCTCGCAGATGGCGTGAGCGCGGTGGGTGATGTCGGCCTCGGGGGCGGGTTCGGTGTTGTTGGTGAAGAACGGATGGTGCCGCCAGACCGGAAACAGTGGATCTTGAGTGTTGGCGTCCACGACGCGACGCACGACCAGCCAGCCGGTGATCTGGTAGGGGGTGCCGGCGAACGCGGTGTATTCGACCTCGGCCACCTGGGCGTCGGAGATCAGCCGCCCGGTGTCGGGATCCACCACCGCACCTGGGTAGTGCACCGGCACGTACTGCTCGTCGGGAATGCTGGCAATCGCGGCGTCCACCAACGAGTTGCGGGCGATAGCGACCGAGAACATGGCCCCGGCCTTGACCACCGCGGCGATCAGCTTCCCGGCGCAGAACGCCGAATCGGCGCGGACCAGGATGGTCTCGGGCTGGGCGCCGGCGGCGATCGCGGTCGTGATCGCTTCAACGATCATGCTGGTCGCGCCCTTCGAGGAGCCGGCGCGTCCGGCCCGCAGCCGCACCCCGGCCAGCACCGGCGCCGCGGTGTCGGTGCTGATCGTCACGGCCAGGGGGGACAGGCCGCGGCGCAGGATGTTCTTACCCGCGATCTTCGTATGGCCGAACGAGGCCCCCTGCTTGGTCTTGCCGTACACCGGACGCAGCAGCGAGTCGATGTCCAGATAGCAGCGCTGCTCGATGCCGGCCAGCACCGGGGTGCGCGCGGCCAGGGCGACCAGCAACCGGCGCAGTACTGCGGCGAGTTGCCGGACGTGCCCGAAGGTGAACTCGCGCAGGAAGATACCCAACGTGGCGCAGGCGTACACGCCACCGAACAGCTTGTGCATCCCGCCGGATCGGATCACGTCGAGGTCGTCGATGCTGTCGGCGCCGGCCGCCATCCCTGCGATGATCGCGGTCAGCTTCGGCGTCGCGTTGGCCGCCCCGGACTTGACCCGCTCGCTGGTGAATTGCACATGCTCGCTCAGCAGCCGGGACAGTCCGGCCTGCTCCGCGAGTTCCAGCATCGGTACCAGGCCCGCGCACGACACGAGATTCTCATCGTCGAACATCGCGCCGTCCGCGCGCCAGGCATGAGATCCTTGCACCGAGAGTGCTCCTTCCCACAGGTATCGATCGTGTTCTAGGCAAACCCGATCATCCCAGCAGGACGGGCACTCTCTTCACATCTACACGCCGCAACGGCGATCACGGACCAATCCGGTCCACGGATCCAGGCT
>DATEJJ010000796.1:0-34700 GCA_035278125.1 Rugosimonospora sp. | reverse complement strand
AGTTCGACGATGGTCACCGGTACTGCGGCGAAGAACCACGACCAGTGCAGGTATCGGGTAGCGGCCTGGACCTGGCCGACCAGCGCCGAGCCGGCCACCCCGATGTAGAACGCGGCGAGCAGCCGGTTGGCGTCGGCCATCATCGTGCGTGCCTTGGCGAACGCGGCCGCCCGGGCGACCTCCACCTGGACCGGCCGTGTGGCGCTCACCGACTCACTCACCCCTGATCCTCCCCGTAACGCTGTGCCCTGCTGTGGCTATCACACCGGCCGCCCGTGCCGCGCCTGCAAAACGCCGGGCGCGGCGAAGCCGTGATGCTGCCCGCCGTCGCGCCGGCCGGCGCCGAGTAACTCCGCTCGCTGTCCATCGTTCGGGAAAGTCACGCTAAGGCCGATCTTGGTACTCTGTGCGCCGAGCTGATCACCCACACCTGGCGCGCCGATCTTGGCCCCGTCCAAGATGGCTCTCCCGACCGGCCGTGCTGGCGCTGCCCATCCTCGGATCTGCTGCCTGTCAACGCGCCGATGGCGGCCGCGGTCATCGAGGTTGACCTCGCCTCGATGACCGCGCGATCGGTGCGCCCTGCTCGGCCGGCCAGGCCAGCACCTCGTCCGCCGTTCACGCCAACCTGGCGGGGTTCGTGACGGAGGTGGGTCGCAGCCGAAAACGTCAATGGATTCGGCACAAGGTGTCAGTGAGGTCCGACTTCCGGGAGGACCGCCCGGGTGCCTCGGCTTGAGATACTCGCTCGGTGGCCCAGCCCGGCGAGCCCGACGACCTGCCTGAGGCGTTGAACGCCGCCGCCTCCGGTGACCTCGGTGAGGCGCTCGACGCGGCCCGGGGTGGTGGGTCGGCGGCGCCATCCGACGTCCCGGTCGTGACGGGGTCGCGGGTGGGGCGGTGGTGGCACAAGATCACGCGCGTTGATGTCTTGACCTTGATCGTCGCCATTGTGGCCATCGTGGTGCCCCTCCTCTGGGGCTCGCCCCCGTCACCTGGCCCGCAGGACCACGTCAGCCCGGGCGTTCTGCCGTCGCCGACCGCGGTGCGCCCACCGGTCACGGCGACGGCGACGATGAACTACACGGCCTCCTGCTCCGGCGTACGCGTCTGGGGTGCCTGGTCCTACCGTTACAACGCAGACCAGTTGGACGTAGAGGTTGACGGCGTCGTCATCGGTGCCGCGGTCATCAGCCCGGCCGGCGACTACGACTCGACGTTCTACCCGCGCGCCGGGTCGTGTCAGTGGCCCGGTATCGACGGAGGCACGGCTGATCTGAGCACCGGCCGCCGTACGCACACCATCAGGGTGTGGTCGATCTGGTGCCGTGACCCGGGCTGCGCTGCCACCAAGAACGACACCTTCACCAGCAGCTAGGCGACCGGCTGGTGACCGGGAGTGCGGACGCCAGCGAGCACTGCAGGCACTCGCTGACTTGCCCACACCCCAGGCATCACGACCTGCCGGACGTCGTAGCCAATATCGAAGATCACCCTTGTCGTTGTTTTCGCGCTGCTTACTGCTTCCGCCGATCTGGACCCCCACCCGACGGGCGCTCGGCCGGCCCGGTGGGTGGACCGGACAACCGCAGCCGCCGTGGTTGGTTGTCTACGTGGACAGGATGAGCACGACGAGTGCGATCATGACGGCCAGTACTGTCACGACGATCCCGGCAACGATCACCCGGGGGCGCACTACCGGCTCGGGGTCGGTGGGTACCCAAGTGCCGTCCTCGAGGACCCAGTCCCGGATCTCGCTCGACGCGTACGGGATGGTGTAGGCGACGTCCGTGGTGTCATGGCCGGTCGTGGTCCGGGGGATGATGCGGTACCCGCCGGTCGTCCAGCGGCGTCGGGGCGTGGCGTCCGCAGCGGCCCGCACCGGGTCCCCATCATTGATGGCCTGCCACACGTCGAGCCAGCGCTGCTGCTCTGGCTCGGAGAGGTTGACGGCCCGCAGGAAGCTGGTGACCATCGGCTTGGCCGGCAACGTCCCCCGACCAAGGGCGGTGCACAGCGTCGAACCGTGTAGCGGCCGGTCGTATTCGGCGCTGATCTCTCCAAGTCGCCGGAAGGTGAGTCCCGACCACTCGCGCAGGGCCTTGAGACCGTCGTTGTAGGCAGCCGGCGTGGTTCGGTCGGTGGGCTTTGGTGGCGCCGCGCCCGCCAACTGCGGGGTCGGTTTGGGGCCAGCGACCCGGTCGGCGCTCAGTGTCTTCGCGATCTCCTCGCGGCGTCGCACCCAGTCCTCGACCTGGTTCTTGTCGGCGCCGCACGCGCGGGCGAACATCTGGGTCAGCTTCCGGCTGGGGAGCTGGTGACCCTGGTCGGCGGCGTGGACCGCGCTCTTGGAGAAGTAGCTGAGCGCGGCGACCTGGGCATATGTCAGATCCGCCGTTTGGCGCAGCGTACGTAGGTCGAAGCCGAACCGGGCGACCGGTCCGGTCGTTGGGTCAGCGGGTTGACGTGTTTGTTTCGGCATGGGTGTTCTCCCCCCGCGCCTGGCCGACCCACGAGGGCGCCCCCGCAGGCCCTCGTGGGTCGGCCAGGCGGGTCAGCTCGTGGCTTGGTTGCGGCTCGTGGCGGCGGCCACCGACCCCGCGGCGAGGGCCAACACACCCACCACGAGCGACTGCTGACCGAAGGTGACAACGGTGGTCAGGATCAGAGGGACGATCACCGTGTCTCCGTACATGTACCGCCTGTCCGACGCGGCGATCGTCTGGCTGAGGCGTGCGGACAATTCTGCGGTCTGGCTGTAGCTGAGCGGACAAACGCCCGGGAGAGATAGTTGCATCTGCGTCTTTCGATATCTTGAAGGATGGTCATGATCAGGAGCCTGTGAACTGTGCATGATCGATCGGCCGCACGTGCCGCCGCCAGTTGGTCCGACCTGGTGGCTCGTCCGATCGGTTCGGCTATCAGAAGTACCAAGGCAGTCGATGCCCGAGAAGCAGCCGAGGCGGTTCCCCCGTTCGGGGTTTCGTGTACCGCAGCTAAAGCCGACATGCCGGTTATGCCGACCTTGTAGATGAATGTTTCTGCTGAACGGCTGTGGAACGGGGATTCCTGAACTTGCCGATCCTCGCCGCTGTTCGGCGGGCCTGTACGGAACGCGCCAAGCGAACGCTGGTCGGGTATGGCTGCCGGCATGTGCAACCGTGAACGAGGGGATTCGAACGCCATCCGGTATCACGGAATGGTCTCGTGCCCTAAGAATGTTGGGGCACAACCCCCTGAGCCGTGCAGGGACAAGCCCTTCAGCGTCTTGCCGTCCAGGGTGGCCAGTCCAGGAGCCTGGACGAATGCGAACACCGGCGAGGCAGGGCTGCTGGTCCCAGCACGGTCTCGCCAAGCTCCGGGTCGCGCTGACCGCCTTCACCGCCTGCCCAGCTGGCCGCGGGGGCGCCGTGTCGCTCTCCGTGATCGATGGGGGTGGTGGGGGGATTAGGAGGCGCGACCCGGGCCGTCGCTGCTGGATGAAGGCGACCGGGTGCCGCGCCTCGCGTGGGCGCCGGCTCCCTAGGTCGCCAACCGAGGACACTGATCGAGGGGAGGAGACGTCGACGGTGCCGACACTGAATGCCCACAATGGACTGTTGCGACGCGGGTCGGGCCGTCCGACCGCCTCACCAGTTGAGGAGGGAGAGTACCGCGCAGGCCGGGGGTATGTTCCCAGCCTTGACGGGTAGATTGATGATCTCACCGGAGGTGCTCTAGTTCGGCGAGCCGATAGCGATGCACGCGAGCAAGCCCACGAGGACGGCCACGACCGCCAGCCACGTGATCGTCCGCAACCGCCGAGCCGTCTCCCGCGCGAGCTGTACCTCCCGCGGTGCTCGGTGGGCGCCGGGCGCGTACCGCCGACTCAGGGTCGGCCGGCGCGGGTGGCCGTCCGTACGACCGATCCTGGCGACCTGGGCGCGCAGCACGTCTCTCAGCCGTAGCGGGAGAACTGTCCGCAACGCGAAGCGCATCGACTCCGTGTTCGCCGGCACCGTGTCAAGCGAGGATGCGTCGTCCGCGGGGTCCCTGACGCCGGCCAGCGACGCGAGCGCTGCCTTGGCGGCCCGCTCGCGGCGGCGTACCTGCATCCACGCCCGCAACCACAGGTCGACGTCCGTGCTGGTACCGCCACAGGCGTTGATGAACAGGCACACGAACCGCGTGGTCAAGGGCTGCGACCCGTGGAGGGTCTGGTGCACCGTCGTGGTCGTCAGCCATGAACTCTTGACCGGGTTGCCGGTTCGGTCGGGCAGTTCGGCCAGGTGTGACCTGGAGCTGACGTCCCGGAATGACAGTCGACGATCGGTACGCAGCTGGTCGAGCGCTCGGCGGAAATCCTCGACCGTGGCGAGCCGGGCCAGACGGGCCCCCGGCTCTTCGGGGTACCAGACCGTGGACGGCACCGGTACGGTCGGCAGCACGAATCCGTCGCCGGCGATTCCAACGCCGGCGGACACCGACGCGCGGACCGCGGCGCTCCTGCTCTGCCTGGTGGCGATCCGCGCCTTCTCCCACTGGGTCCGCCACCGCGGGAACTCGGCCTCGGGTACCTCGCAGGCTTGCAGGTACCCGGCGGTCACCTCCCAGCTCGGCAACCGGGCTCCAGAGGCGGCCGTCGACAAGGCCGGCGCGGAGAACTTCGCCCTCGCCGCCAGATCCCGGTACGGCGGGTTGCCTCGCGCCCGGCGGACGTCGCGCAGGGCACGCGCGAAGTCCGCCGCCGGCCCGGCGGCACTGATCGGCTTCTCGGGGCGACCCATCAGCGGCCCACCTCCCCGCCGAGGCCGCCGACACTGGCGGCCAGCAGCCGTCGCGCGACGTCCAGGGCCAGTCCACAGGCCGCGGTACCGGCGAGGGTGGCCAGGTTCGCGTTTCCGGCCATCTGGGCCAGCACGGCGAAACCGACCAGGATGCCGATGATGATGGTGATCGTGCCGAGGAAGGGCGCGCTTGGGCGTCGCCCACCGGGGATTCCGGGCAGGCATTCGCCGCGCCCGAAGGATGCGAGCGTCATCGTGGTTCTTTCTTCTTGGGAGGCCGGAGCACCTGGGCACCCCGGACCTCGACTGCAGCTGTCTTTCGGGAAAGGCGCGTCTCAGGACCAGAAACTCGGTCGGTGCCCGCCGACCGAAGATCCCGATTGCACCTCAGATTGTGGCACCACCATCCCGCAGACGACGTAACCCACCGGCCGATTTATATTCGCTCACGTGTTCGGAACGCGTTCCGGACGCCGTGGATCATGATGTTGATAAGATCCAGTCGCTTATCAACGACATGTGATTGTTGCCAAGTTCCCGGCCTGGCGTTGCCGAACGCCGTCTTATCAAGTTCTCTAGATGCAGTGGGAGCACTGCGCGGTACCGACCGCGTGTTCTCCCGCTCCTTACCCGTGGTGTCTTCTTGCAGCTGTCGCCCGGGGTGGAGGGGCTTCCGTGCCCGCGGAAGCCCCTCCAGTTGTGTGGTTAGCCCCACCGGGCGCGCGCCGGGAAGGGGGGCGGCGGCTCCGGGCAGGCACGGAGCTCGCCAAGTTGCCATGCCTTCCCAGACAGTCGACGCACCACTCAAGCGGATGACCACCCAACATGATTAACTCTCCTCAGTTGCCGCTGTCCACGCGCGATCTTGGCGCTTCCGCAACTGACAGGTGCGCTTACGATTCGGTCGGTTACTCGCGTTCTACGCACCGTGACAAGACAGGCGATGGGGCGACCCGAATGCGGCTCATCAAGGAGTCCCAGGCTCCAGAATGGCCGTGGAGTGACATTGATCACCGATGCGCATCGGGGATCCATTTCGAGATCGACCGGGTTGGCGGCCGCGACGTCCGCACCTTTCTGGTGCCTGCGCAACTCCGCCGATCAGGTATGGCGCAGTCACAATAGGGTGGTTTATTTTCCGACCACTTTCGGTGAGGGTGTGATTACTCATAGATTGCATAGATGGCAGCCGACTGGACCGCGCCCGATGAGTGGCAGTGCCTGCAGTTCATCACGGTCGCCTCGACCCACGGTGCCGAGGAGGCGGCGAAGGTACTCAGCGAGCAGCACCCAACACAGTGCAGGAGCGGGTCGTTTCGGCGGCAGTCGGTCGAGAAGACGATTAACAAGATCGAGACATGGGCAGGTAAGAAGCTGCTGGAGCGCGTCGACCGCAAGCTGTACCTGACCGATGCAGGACGGGAGTTCCTCACGGCCGCGAAGGCTGTGGTAGCCCAGTACAAGGTCATGCGTGGCCTGGATGTCCTGGATGTCCCGGGCGGCCTGCCCCGCCTAGCCTGTCTTCCACACCACACTCAATTCGTCGCCCGCGCCGAGGCAGCCCTACTCGCGGCCCCGCCAGCCGGCCAGGACAAGATCTCCGTGGAGTACCTCGACCAGCGTCAGCGCGGCGACGACCAGTTCTACCGCTCCGTCCTGGGGCAGCTCCGTGAGGACGTTTACCACCTGCTGATCGGACCGGAGGTCAAGGACTCGGTGTTCGACTCGATCCTGCTGTACGAGGCGCAGCTGGAAGTGATGGTGCCCGCCACCCACCAGGGCTCGGCCATGTCGGTCGCCGATCTGATCCAGAACCACCGTGCGTTCATCCAGCCGTCGGACATGCAGCCTCGCCGTCTCCTAGAGGATCGGATCCGGCGGTGGGGAATCCCCGACCCCCACAGCAGTACCAGGATCGTGGGTGAGACGTACGAGATCGCTGCCACCGTCATGCGTATTCGCAGTGAGGCAGGGCGCTCCACACAGGAAAGTCGCGTTGTCGTCGTGCCGTCCGACGCCGCGCTGGCGTTCAAGCCCGGCCGGGAGTTCGGCGGTCTTAACGCCGACAAATTCAAATGGATGCCGCTCTACCACCGTGATAGCAGCACCCAAGACGTCCACCGACTGACCATGCCGGTGTTCGTCACGACCAAGCGAGACGACACCAAGCGAGACAGCGCCATGCGCGACCAGTTGAGCGAGATCATCAAAGCGCTGAAGCAGGCTGTGGCCCAGCTCCCTCGGGAGGGGTCCTCTCAGGAGGGGGCCTCCGGGCTGGGCGGCGAACCACTTGAGCCACCGGCACCTCGCCAGCGAAAGCACCAAGGCAGCGCACAAGCATCGATCCGCTAGGGGAGACCCGCCGCAGACCCCCGCGGTCCCGCCGAAACGGATGGACGGACTGGCGATCACGACGGCGGCCGCCGCCCGGTACGCGGCCCGGCTGGCCGCGGCCCCGGCAGGACGGTGACGGTGCCGGTGCCGCAGGCCGAGCGCGGCGATGGAGGTCCCCGCCCGCAACGGCGGTGCCCTGGTGATCGAGGCCATGCAGGAGGAAGAGGAGGGCGGCGTGCGGTACCGGGTCGAACGCAAGCCGGCCGACGCCGACGAGGACTGGTCACCCGGGTCGAAAATGGATCCGTACACCGCCACCGCGGGCGGGATGCGCAAGCTGGCCAACACCATCGCGGCCGCGGCCGCCGCGTAACCCGCCACGCCGGCCGGCCGTACCCGGGCAGGGATGGGGGACGGGTGATCAGGATTGCTTGCGGCGGCCCAGTTCGCGCTCGACGCGCTTGTTGGCCCGCCGCAGCGCATCCTCTACGTACGCCGTCATGGTCGTGCCCAGCAGGGCCGCCAGTTCCTCGCCCTGCGTCCAGATCTCGCCGATACGCACGTTGCGCTTGGGCGTGACACCGCTTCGCGGCCGGCCGCGCCCGCGGCGGGGAACCTCCGTGGTCATGCGAAAAACCGTACCACAGAAAATCGCCTCAGCGGGTTGTGGTCTTGGTCCGGCGGTGCGAATATCTGTGGTACATAAAAGAGCCGTGAAGGGAGGCGCCGGGCATGAACCGCTACAGCCGCCGCACCTGGGTGAGCAATCCGTCCGACCTGGCCGCCGGCGACCTGCTGGACCTCTCGTCGGTGGCGCAGCCGTACTGGGCGACCGTGACGCGGGTGGGGGAGTGCGCCGAGGACCCCGACCGCGAGGACCGCGACTGCGAGGGCGACTGCCTCGCGGTGATCTTCTTCGCCGACGACGCGAACACCCCGTGGCACGTGACCGAGGAGGACGACCAGTTGTACGCGCGGCTGCTGGCCGATGCGGACGACGACCAGGTCGCGGCGGAGAACGCGACGCACACGGCCGCGGCCGCCGCCCGGTACGCGGCCCGGCTGGCCGCAGCCACGGAAGGGCGGTGAGCGGTGCCGCAGCGGATCCAGCGCCAGCGCACCTGCGGCTGGCGGATGCCACCGGGCGCGGTCTACGTCGGGCGGCCCACCCCATGGGGCAACCCGGCCACTGTCGCCAGTGCCATCGAGCACCAGGTGGCCGCGACCGACCGCGAGGCCCGCGCCGCGGTGGTCCGCACGTACCGCCACTGGCTGCTGGGCACGGAGCCGGGGGAGCAGGACCGGTACTGGGTCGGCGCGCACGTCTACGACCGGCGCTGGGTCCGCGCGCACCTCAGCGAGCTGGCCGGGTGGGACCTGGTCTGCTGGTGCCCGCCGGGGCAGCCCTGCCACGCGGACGTGCTGATCGAGCTGGCCAACCGGCCCGCGACCACCGGCCCGGGCCGGCCGCGGTGAACCCGGCCGCGGACCACGTCAACGTGAAGGTCGACGCCTGCGACGCGTACGGGCAGTTCACCCACCGCGCCTGGATCGAGGTCAGCGTCGACGTGGCCGAGTTCGACTGCTGGATCCTGGTCGGGGTCACCGTGTGGCGGCGGCCCACGAGAACGTGGGCCTGACGCCGCACGCCGCCGGCGGGCTGATCCTGGCCCTGCGCCAGGCGATCGACACCGGCCGGGTGCACGGCCAGGTGCCCGGCACCGACAGCTGGTACGCCCCGGACCCGGTCCCGGCCAGCGTCGAGGTCCACGCCGAGTTCGCCGAGATGGATCAGGTCGTGTTCGTGGCCACCCGGACCGCCACCGGGCACCTGCCGATCCCGGTGTCCGTCGACGGCGCCCGCACCCTCATCGAGGCGCTGCAGGCCGGCATCACGCACCTGGCCCAGGCCAACTGACCACCACCCACCCTGACCCGCCGACGGGTCCGAGGCCGACCACTGCCCCGCAGTGCGGGGCGGAGCTGCCCATCTCATCGGAACTCCCTATGAAGGGTGAAGTTGGCATAACACTTCCTAGGGACTAGTGATAGAGTATCAACATGGCTCGCTATCAGGAGATCGCGGACGACATCCGCGCCAAGATCAAAGACGGAACTTATCCAGTCGGCAGCCAGTTGCCGAGCATCAGCCGACTCCAGGCCGAGTACGTGGTGTCCGGGCTGAATACGATCCGGGCGGCGCAGCAGGTGCTGGCCGAGGAGGGAATGCTGGAGTCCCGCCAGGGCATCGGCGTGTTCGTCACCGCCACCGAGTCCGCTCGCGAGATCGACATCCCCGCCGCAGTTGCTGCCGCCCGCGACACCCTTACCGCCGTCCTCGCCGCGTTCGACGCCCAGGCCCGGCGTTCGGTCACGTTTGACCTGGACAAGATCGAGGATGCGGACTTCGTGTTGGTCGAGTCGCTGCGGGAGTTCGCCGCTCGCCAGCGCGATGAGGCCGAACACGATGCCGACGGCAACGCCGAAAGCCGGCTTCAGTGGGCGGAGTGCGCTGAGTCCCTGGCCGAGATGGTGGACCAGGCGTGATGGGCGCCCGGGAGTTGTCGAGTGGAGATGGAGACGTAGCAGGGCGAGCCGGCCCGTACGTGGGCTCGGGCGCTGACGCTGCGGCGGTCACTGAAGAACCGTGTCGCACCTACTGAAGATTCGTGGCGCACCGCGCTGAAGACCAGCTGTCGCCCGGCAGGACCCGAGGATTCCGCGGAATGACCCCTATCAAGATCAAATTGAGATGCCTCCATAACTGATCTTGTGGCGGCGCCAGGCCGTCGTATCCCGTCCGTACCGTGTACTCGAGCGAGAGCAGGAAGAAGGTGGACGACGTGGAGCCGTACCAGGCCGGCGCTGGCGCCGGGTACAACGGCGACCCGCTCGACCCGGACCTGATTGCCGACCCGGCGTACCAGACCGGCGCGTCCGAGGGCCGCACCGCGCGCGTCGACGAGCAGCTGCTCGCGTGGGACCGCGCCGGCCGGCCCGGCCGCCCGGACCCGGACGCGTTGCTGGGTGAGTCGGATCGGCTGTTCACCGAACACCACGCCCTCGCCCGGGAGAACCAGCGCCGTGCTGGCGAGCGTGAGCGCACGATGGAGGCCGCCCGCGCACGCCAGACCGCGGCACACGCCGCGCACACGCGCGCTGCCGACGCGTGGGAGGCGGCCATCGAGGCGCGCCGTGGCGACCCGGGGAACCTGGCCTTGGTGGGCAAGCTCGACCAGGCCGAGGCGGCCTATCAGGCCGCGTGTGCCGAGGCCGAGCGGGTCAACCGGGAAGTGCAGACGGTGCTCGCCCAGGTATTCGACGAGTCGCAGGCCGACACGGAGGCGCTGCTCGCGCTGGGCCCGCGGGCGCGGGCGGCACAGGACGCCTGGTTTCTGGCCACGATGCACGCCCCGGAGGAGGGGTGATCATGTCGCAGGAGGTGACCCCGGCCGAGCTGCGCGAGTTGGCCGCGCGGGCCGAGCAGCTGGCCGCCGACGTCGACGCCGTCCAGGCCCGGCTGCGTGCCGCCGGCGACGAGTCCACCCGCCACAGCGGGTACCGGCTGGACGACGCCGCCGGCGAGGCCCGCCGGGTCGCTGGCGAGCTGGAGGCGACCGCCGGTGACCTGGCGCGCATCCGCGGCCGCGGCGACTGCCCGTGCGACTGGGGTGTGTGCCCGGAGCACGGCAACACGTTGCGCGGAACGGGCGGCCAGAGCTGGTGCGAGGCGCCAGGGTGCGGCCGGCGCTGGAACTACGACCGGGCCGGGCTGCCCTGTACCGAACCGGTGGAGTACGACGTGCGCGACGCCACCGGCGCTGGCGGCCCGATGTGCGCCGGCCACGCGCACGACGCGCGTGAGCGCCTGGTCGGCGCCGTGGTCACCCCGCTGCCGGCTGCCGGGAACGCGCGGTAAATACCTCCCCTTGTCGGGGGTACCGAAGATTGGGGCGGGCCCACTGAGTCGGAGAAGTCCGGGGTCGTCGCGCACAGCCCGGGCGTCCCGGGCGCAGCCGGCATCAATTGCTCGCGCCGGAAGGTCGCGTTATCAATTCCCGCGTCTTCTGTTCGTCCGGCCTCCTTGGAGACCGCCATCGTGCGGCAGAACTCGCCGACGGGCTATGGCTCGGCCTTGCTTCCGATCTTGACCGGCCGGACTGGCGACGCTCGCGGCGTTCTTGCTAGGGGAAGGGTGTGTGGGGGCCTTCCGCGGCTACGGAAAACCCCCGGCTCCGATGACCACCCAGATCCAAGAGAGGCCTTGTCGGACGCGGTAGGTGACTGCCTGCCGGCACACCACTCTCCCGCATGAGTCATCCTGCGCTCCCGGCGGTCGCCATCGTATTGGACGTGTTCCGTAATTTCGGTGCGGGTCCAGTCCCTAGATCAACGGCCTGAACCGGCACCAATCCGAGCCCGGGACGCCTCGCGATCTGGCATCAAAGAGGTGCGGACAGCGGCTTGACTAACTGCGAAAATGGCGGGGCGGCCTCCGTGTGTCGAGCGGCTTACTCGACACACAACCGGGGCGGCGTCTGCGCACCGTGACCACCCAGATCCAATGAGCCCGGCTCTGCCAACCCTCCCGGGTTGGCGAGCGGGCGCTCCCCATATGAGAGGCCGACGTGACCGCCGCGCACCCGCCCGGCAGTGACGGCGACCCGCCGCCTGGCACGAGGTCGCCGGGCTTCGCGGTCGTCGCGCTGATCGTGGCCCTGATGCTCCTACTGATGGGCTTCTCCATCTGTGCCGTGCTGCTGCACGAGCCCGCGCTCGCCACGGTGGCCGGTACCGCCGCCGTGGCCTTGGCCGGCGACACGGTGCGCCGGTTCCTGCCGCCAGGTTCGACGCCCCCCGGCGTCGGTCCGCCCGCGCCCCGAGGCGAAGCCGAGCCTCCGCCCGAGGGGTAGTGCGGCCATGGCACGGCGGGAGAACCCGATCGACGCGGCCGGCGGCGCGCTGGCCGAGTTCGCGCTTCGGCTCCGAAAGCTGCGTCACGCCGCTGGACGACCAACGTATCGCCAGATGGCGGCGCGTGCGCACATTTCGGGGCCCGCGCTGTCCAAAGCTGCCAGCGGACAGCAGGTGCCGACCTGGAGCGCCGTTCACGCGTACCTGCGGGCATGTAACGTCACTGACCTCGACGTGATCGCGGACTGGCGTCGTGCCTGGGACACGGTTAGGCAGAGCGCGGCCGATCAACCAGTCACCGCCGCCGGACCGAGCGAGGAGCGAACAGCTGGGATGGCGGTGGTCGATGCGGCGCCGCCCGTCGGTCCGTCACAGGTTTCGGTTGATGTCGCCGACCACGGAGGGCTGCCGGCCGCGCCGGTCGCGTCCCGGCCACCAGGTGTTGGCCGACCGCTCCCCGTGCGAGCCGCGTACAGCGGATACGTGGCTCGCACGGCGTTCGTCGGTCGCAACGACGAGATCGCACGCCTCGCCGGGCTACTCGAACAAGCCGCACGCGGCGTGCCTGCCACTCTGCTGGTCCGCGGCGAGGCCGGCGTGGGCAAGAGTCGACTACTGAGCGAATTCGCCCACCTTGTCAAGAATGCTGGTGCCACCGTCCTGCAGGGCTCGTGCATCGCCCTGGGCAGCGGTGAGGTCCCGTACGCACCGTTGATCGAGGCGCTGCGCGGACTACACCGGTCGGTCGGCGACGACCGGGTTCGAGACCTTGCCGGGACTGGCTTCCCTGAGCTGGCCCGTTTGCTGGTGGACTTCGCGGATCCCCTGCCTCTACCGGCCCTCGCCCAGGCGCGCGTGTTCGCTGCCGTGCTGTCCCTGCTCGGCCGGCTAGGCGAAGACCACCCGGTCGTGTTGATCATAGAAGATCTGCACTGGGCGGATCCTTCCACTTTGGACCTGCTTGCCTATCTCGCCCACGCGCGGACGCATGATCGTCTGCTCCTGCTCGGAAGCTACCGGACAACAGATCTGGCGCCACGCCATCCATTGCGACGCCTGGTAGCCGAGCTCGACTTTGCGCGCAAGGTGGAGCTGTTGGAGGTGAGCCGGTTCGGCCGGCGCGAGCTGAAGCAGTTCCTCGGTGCTGCGACGGGTTCCCACGTTGACCACGAACTCGTGGAGCGCACATACGAGCTCTCCGACGGCAACCCGTTCTTCGTCGAAGAGCTACTCGCTAGCGGCGTGCTCGCCAGGCAGGCGGCGGACGGCGCGCCGGTAACGCTTCCGCAGTCGTTGCGCGACGTGGTCCTGTCCCGGTTCGAGCTGCTGAGCGGGGATGCCCGCGAGGTGATGCGGGTCGCCGCGACCGCCGGCCGTCAGGTCAGCCATGGGCTGCTGACGGCGGTCTGCGAGATCCCCGAGCGTCGCATGCTCGACGCGCTGCGCGAGTGCGTAGAGAACCAGATGTTGGTGGCCGACTCAGCCGACGACACATACGTGTTCCGACACGCGCTGCTGCGTGAGGTGGTACACCAGGATCTTCTCCCTGGCGAGCGGATACGCCTGCACGCGGCGATCGCCCACGCCCTCGCCGCTGACAACCAGCTCAGTTACGCGGAGCAGCTGTCGGTTGCCGCCGAGCTCTCGTACCACTGGTACGAGGCGCGAGCCTTCCCGCAATCCCTGGAGGCGGCGGTACGGGCCGGGGACGCCGCGGCACGGCTACTCGCGTTCCGCGATGCCGGACGGCAGTACGATCGCGTGCTGGCGGTCTGGTCGCGCGTGGACGACGCGGAGAGTGTCGCGGGAGTGTCTAAGATACGCCTGCTGGCATCTGCGGCGAATGCCGCCCGCTGGGCCGGGCGCATCGAGCGGGCCGTCGAACTGGCCCGTGCCGCAGTGTCCGAGATCGACTCAATGCGCCACCCCGCACAGGCCGGCGAGATGTACGAGCGCCTAGGCAGCTACCTGTGGGAGGCCGGTGACCGAGGCGCGTCTGAAGACGCGTACGGCCAGGCGGGTCGGCTGCTCGCGGACGCGCCGCCCTCGGCCACCACCGCCCGGGTGCTCGCGGTCCAAGCGAGGGTGCAGGTTTTCCGGGGTCAGTTCGCGGAAGGTCTGCTTCTGGGGCGGTCGGCGCTAGCCATGGCCCGCGCGGTCGGCGCCGCGCCGGAGTCGGGCCGGGCCCTGAACACGATAGGCCTGGCCCGGGCGATGCTCGGTGAGGTCGACGGAGGCGTGCAGGCGCTACGCGAGAGTATCCACATCGCCGCCACGGCAGGCGAGATGGAGGATCTTTTCCGCGCGTATGGGAACCTCACCTTCGTACTGGAGACCGCCGGCCGGCTGGAGGAGTCCGTTGCGGTGGCCCGGGAAGGTCTGGATCGTGCCCAGCAGACCGGCCTCAAACACACCCGGGCGAGCAGCGTGCTAGCCAACAACGCGAGCGCAGCACTGGTCCATCTCGGCCGGTGGGACGAGGCGACCGCCATGATCCAGGAACTCCTCTCCGACCAGGCAGCCGCGGAAGGGCTCTTCCTGCGTCTGACGCTGGCCGAAATCGCCGTTGCCCGGGGGCAGTTCGACACCGTTGACCGCATCCTGACCGACCTAGGCGACGGGGGCGCGGTGCGCCAGCCTCAGTTCCTCGGCTCTCTGCACGCGTGCGCCGCGGAGAGCGCGATCTGGCGAGGCCAGTACGACGTGGCCAACGCGGCGGTAGCCGAGGGCTTGCGTGCCCTCGGTGTCGCCGAGCACAAGATCGTTCGACTCCGCCTGTGCGCGGTGGGCCTGCGCAACGAGGCCGAGGAGTGGCTGCGCCGCTCGGCACTACCGGATACCGCCAAGCCCGACCTGGCCCCGGTACGGTCCGCAATGGACAGTCTGGCGGCGCAGGCGGAACGGCTGGCGGATGCGGCCAACGGGCCGAAGCTACCGGAGGTCGACGCGCTGCTCCTGCTGTGCCGCGCGGAACACCACCGGATCGACCCGCCCGCGCAGGCCGCGGGCTGGGCAGAGGTGGCCGCGGTATGGGAGGCCCTGCAACGGCCGTACCAGACGGCATATGCCCGGTGGCAGCAGGCGGAGGCCGCCGCGCGCTGCGGCCCTGCCAAGTACGCTGCCGTGCCCGCCCGGCTGGCATACCAAAGCGCCGAGCGGCTGGGCGCCGAACCGTTGCGCCGCAACGTTCTGGCCCTGGCCCAGCGGGCCCGCCTAGACCTCAGCGAAGTCGCACCGGACACGCCCGAGCCAGCGGCAGCCGAGGACCCCTTCAAGCTCACGCCTCGCGAGCGGCAGGTGCTCGAACTGATCTGCCTGGGCCGCAGCAACCGGCAGATCGCGAGGGAACTCTTCATCGCCGACAAGACGGCGGGCGTGCACGTCTCCAACCTCCTCAAGAAGCTTCAGGTGCGGAGCAGGAGCGAGGCTGCCGCGGTCGCCCATCGGCTGCATCTGCTCGGCGCGCGCGCGAGCGCCTAGTCGGCGCCGTCGTCACACCGCTGCCGGCCGCCGGCGGCGCACGGTGAGTGCTGGGCCGCGTACCTAATCCTTGTCCAGACCGATGATCTGACGGGTGAGCTCCGCTCGGCGTTTGATGCCTACCTTCGCGAACACGTGCCGCAGGTGGCTGTCCACTGTGTGGGGTGACAGGTGGAGCTGTTCGGCCACCTCCCGGTTGGTCCGGCCCTCGGCGACCAGGCGCGCCACCCGCAGCTCCGCGTCGGTCAGCCCGGTCGGGCGCGGTGCCCGACGGACCGTCTCCCGGTCGCGTAGGCGCTGGTCTGCCCGCTGGTCGAGTACCTTTATTACATCCGTGACGATATGGTCAAGTGTGGCTGGATTGGACAGGACCGCATCGATGCTTACGTCGGGAAGCTGGTCGAGGTAGGGCTCGCTGGTTGAGCCGAACGCGATACGGAGGACTTCGATCACCGCGCTGCGTGGATCGTCACCCTTCTGTAGGCGCTGTTCGATTGCCTGGATCGCTAGGGTGGCTAGCTCGAGTAGCCGTGCGTCGTCGGCCTCGTGCGGCTCGGTCAGTTGCAGCGGCGCCGAGTCGGAGTCCGTTGGGGGTTCGGGTGCCAACGGCGCCGGCTTGCGTCCAAGCGGACGCTCGACGTAGCTGTCGTACCAGTCCGGGTTTCGTCGCATCGCGGCGAGGACTAGCTGGATATCGTTCTGTACCCGGTTACGGTCGTGACGCTCGCCGGGCAGGGCAGCACGCAGATCGGCCCACGCGTCCAGGGGCCACAGCCCACCACCTGCAGCCGCTGGCACGCCGACCCAGACCAGGATTTCCATGGCGAGGGTGGTCAGCCATCGGTCATCCCCGAGTTCCCGCGCCAACCAGGCCGGCAGCCGAGGCCGCTGAAGCGCCCCCCGTTCGCCGCGGCGCCGGCGGTTAGCGTCCACGGTGGCCGGGACCAGGCGGACGCTAATCCATCCCTCCAGGTTGTGGGTCGGCGTCCGGGCGTTACGGAACAGATCGTCGATCACCGCCTCGACGTCGTCCTCAAATCGGTCGAAACAGTCATCAGCCAGGCGGTTTACCGAAACGGCGCAGGCGTAGTGCCCACGTCTGCGCTCAAGTGTTCGGGTGAGGCGTTGGTACACCACCGGCCAGACGACCGCGTACGCAGCACTACGGAGCAGCCGCTGCCGCTGCGTCGCAGCAGAGCGGTACGCCTCGGCCAAGTCACCCGTGCGAGCCAGCTCGCGCAGTTCCAAGAGGGCGTCAGCCATGTCCGCCCTGCGAGCCAGCTCGGCCAGCTCCGAGTCGCCTGTCGTCAAAGCGCGCCGGGTCATCGGTGCCGCCTCCCGCCCGCGCGGGCGAGTTCCCAGAGGTGCACCCACTCAGCCACCGGACCGTCGCAGGCCCGAACAAACGCGAGGGTGACGCCGAGGGACGGCAGGATCCGCCCACTTGCCGCCGTGCACAGCACCGAGATCCCGTAGTTCACCTCGACCGCCATCTGCTTGTACGTCTTGTTGCTCGCGCTCCTCAACGTCCTGAGGCCGATCGCGAAATCCGCGAACGGCGCCCCAGGATCGATGGGAATCTCCGGTCTGCCGGGCATGGCAAGCCCCGGATCGTCAGACCGTGCACGATGCCGACTGGAACACCCGGACGGCCAGTCGTCTGGTCAACTCCGCGACGCACCAGGCGGCCGGTAAGAGGACCGCGAGACACTCCAGCGGCGGATAGCCCAGACGCACCACGTTGACGACCAGGACCAGGACCACGATCAGCACGGCGACGCTGATTCGCGGCACGACATACGGCATGGTCAGCCGGCAGCCGACTTCGACACCGCCGACGGCGGCCACCACGGCGACCGCCCCGGCGGCCAGCGGCGAGACGCCGGCGACCAGTAGGGCACCGGCTGCGCCGCAGATCGCCGCCAGTATGGCCAGCCGTAAGCGCAGGACAAGATCAACTAGCGGCGGGTGTGGAATAAGACCGGACACCATGTTCTCCTTCGCGTTGGTAGCCCCGGACACGTACTCCTCGCGTTCGCCGCTCCCGTCCCGTGGCGGGTGGTTGGCGCCACCTGCCACGTCCCGGAGCACGCAAGTGTTCTTATGGTCGGTGTTCGACCGGGTCGTGCGCCAGACCGAACGTCCATCCCATTGTTCGCAGTTGCCCAGACGCGCCACCCCGCACCACGGGCCCCTTCCCCATACCACTGGGATAGCGCGCTGTCCGTCAGATATGGGTGAGACCGACGCAGCGTCTGCTAGCCCCGGACACGCATCGGCACTGTGGGGATCGCTGTTGGCGCAGCGGTCCCCGCGCTCACGTTCGGGACTAGCGGGGTCGACGTCGAAGCTAGGCGGCACCAACCTGTCGCACCTCAGCGGATAATTAGCATTATCCACTGAGTACGGTAGGATCTCAGCGGATAACGTCGGCCGAATCCGGGGAGGATCACCGGCCGGAACTCAGCGGATAAGAAGGGAGTGGCCCGGTGATGAACCCGGACGTGCCCGACCCGACGCTGCCGCGGCCCGGGGTCAGTCCCGGCTGGGCGACCGCAGGGACTCTGTCGGACCTCGGCGACCTCGTTGCCGGCTGGCTCACCGGCGAGTACACGGAGACGCCGATGCAGTGTGGACCGCCCGACGAGGAGACCGAGTTACTCATCCCGGTGCTGGTGGCGGCAAACCGGGCCGGGTACGTCACGGACTTCTCCCAACCGGGTCAACCGCGGGGCGCGGACGGCTGGCAGCAGCGAGCGGCGGTCTGCGGCTACTGCGATGAGGCCACTCGCACCCGGCTGGCCGAAACCGTCGCGGGCACCGAGCTGATACTGCTGCACGAGTACGGTGACTCTGGCATCCAGGTGCCGGTCAGCCTCGACAACGGAGCCGCGTTCACCTGGGTCGGTGGCGCTCCGCCGCTGGACTCCTGGGCCGACGCCGTCTCGGACAAGATGGTCACCGAGCTCGGCGAGAGCTGGTACGTCACCATCATGGACCCCGTTTGGGGCCGCAACGACCGGCTTTGGCCACTGCTGGTCCAGGCTCTTGGGCTGCCTCTCGACGCCGGAACCCCCTCGTGACCGGCATCCCGAATTCCGGTGATCCGCTGCTACGCCAGCGTGCCGAGCTGCGCGAGGTGGCCGACGCCGAGAAGACGCGGTTCGACGAACTGGCCGTCGTCACCACTGCGGAAGGCGTCGTCCGCAGCAGCCGCATCACCGAGCTGGCCGAGCAGCAAAAGGCGGCGTACCGCCGGGTGTCCGCCGCTCGCGGTCGGCTGACCCGCGCCTGCAGGGACGGTGATGCCGAGAAGATCGCCGCAACTGCCCGGCGACTGCGTGAACTTGACGCCGAGGCCGGCCGGATCGCCGACGCCGGGATCCGCGAGGCTCAGCACCTGATCTCCAGCGGCCTGGAGAACACCGGCGCGCTGATCGACCAGATGGGCCGTACCTGGGATGCCCGCGCTGCGGTCACCGATACCTACCGGACCCCGCCGGTACCCCGCTCCGGCGGCCAGCCGTCGACGGGTGGTCCCGCGTGAGTGCTGAGGTCATCGCGCTGCGCCCCGGCACGACCAATACAGCCGAGGGCGCCCGGGTTGCGGTCGAGGGCTACCTCGACCGGTGCAAGCTGGCCGCCAACACCGTCCGGGCCTACCGGCGGCAGTGCCGGGCGTACGTGGACTGGCTGGGCCAGCACGCCGGCGAGCACCCGGACGCGTTCGTCGACCTGGTCGGCGCCGAGGCCGCCGTGACCGCGTGGCGGCGGCATCTGCTGACGGCCAAGGCCAGCCCGGCGGCGGTCAACCAGGCCCTGGCCGCCGTGAGCCTGCTCTACGAGCACGGCGCGGGGCTGCGGGTGCAGGTCAAGCGGGCACGGGTACCCCGCCCCGGTGAGCCGGACGCGCTAACCCCGGCCCAGCAGGGGGCGGTGGAGCGGGCCGCGACCCGCCGCGGCGAGCGCGACGCGGCGATCGTCGCGGTGCTGCTGTACGCCGGGGCCCGGGTCGAGGAGTGCGCGCGGCTGGACGTCGAAGACGTGGCCATCACCGAGCGCACCGGGGTGGTCCGGCTACACGGCAAGGGTGACGAGGTCCGCGAGGTGCCGCTGCCAGTGGTGGCCCGCAAGCGGATCTCGGCGTGGATCCGCCAGCGCGGCACCGGGCTGGGTCGGCTGTTCACTGGGCAGCGCGGGCCGCTGTCGGTCTCCGGGATCACCCAGGTCGTGCTCGCCGTCGGCGCCGACGCCAAGCTCGCCGGACTGCGCCCGCACCGGCTGCGGCACTCCTACGCCACCCGGCTACGCCAGGGCGGCGCCGACCCAGCCCAGGTGCAGGCCCTGCTCGGACACGGCTCGATCGAGACCTCGGCCAGGTACTTCCGCGCCGGCGTCGCCGAGCAGGCCGCGGTCGTGGAGCGAGTGTTCGACATCTGATCGCCTACGCCCGATTCCGCGGAATCGCCACGCCAGGTGCAGGACGGCATCAGCGTCGTGCAGACCACTGAAGGTCCATGCTTCTCAGAATGATCAGGATGACAAGTCGTCGAGGTGATCGGTGACTGCGGTTCCTGGGCTCGCTTCGTGGATCTCCGCTGCGGTGGTGAGTACGTCGCGGGTCACCGTCTCGCGCGCGGACGCGGACAGTCTCGGGTTGCGTAGCTGCTCGAACAGGTCGGCCAGCGGGGGAGCGGTGAGCCCGCCAGTTGGCGGCGGTACGCGCTGCTATGCCTTGGACGGTGTGGGTGAAGTGCTTGACCAGCGCGGGTGGTGGGGCGTCGGGGACTACCTCCAGGTCGTAGCCGAGCTCGTCGTTGACCTCTTCGAGTTCGCGGCCGGCGACGGTGGCCGGGACGTGCTCGCAGGGGTTCTTCACTCCTCCACTTCGGGGTGGTCCGGCGCCTGGTGGACAAGTACGGCCTTTTCATATTCTTCACGAACAATCGGTAAGAAGCTAGACCAGCCCTCACCCAAATTCATTCGTTTCAACAGTTCGCTGCGATCGCGCCATAATTGGCAAGCAACTTCACTGGAGAACATGTCGGCGAGGATTTCGCTCCGTAGCTCAGACTCTGAGATCTCGCCCGACTCATAGCCAGTGCGCGCGAAGTTCAGCCAAAGCGTAGTGAAGAAATATCTCTGGAGGTACTCGTCAGATCTGTCGACTGGCAGGGAGCTTGCGCACGGGCCGTATTTCGTGGGTTCATCAATCATCATCCGCAGCAGGTCGTACTGCGCTGAACGCCGCAATTCAAGCCGATAGAGCCTCATCTGGTGTGCCTCGTGCGTCACGGATAGTGCAATACCGACAAGGGCAACCGCGGATAATACCGACGATAAGATGCCGTAAGCTTGTCCTATATTGCTAAGTCGGTTCAGGGCCGCATCGCTCGGATGACTTCCAGCAATAAGCACAGCGGGCGCCGCCATGGCCGCAACGATCGCCAGGCAAACGATTATGACGCTCACTGCTCTCGTTCGCTTCATTGGTGTGACACTCCGTGGCCGCTCGACGCCACCTCGTACTGTAGATAGCGGTGTCAACATTAGATCCAATGCCGCTCAGACTAGGTTGATCGTGATTGCGGGTCACACCGAGGGGGTTGGGGCGATGGCTAGAGAGAAACTCTCGACCGCCGTGCCAGCGCCTCGCTTACATTGCTCTAGATCGGCGTTTGCTTCGCCTGGAGGAGCCACCTGTCGCGCCTGGAGTATATCCAGACCCCAGGCCAGGGCAGCCCGGTCGTCGCTGGACGGCTGCGTGCTGTGGTGATCGGAGAATAGATTGACGGACGTAACCTCTTGGCTGACGGTCGCCGTGGCTCTCATCGCCGCTGTCGCCGGATTGGCGGGCTCGTTTATTGGCGCCTACCTACAGTCAAGAAGTGCGATGGCTGCTGCGCAGCAGCAAGCCAAGGCGGCCGCGCGTGTGGCCCGATCTGACCGCTTCGCGAGTTGGCAGATGCACAAACGGGAGGTGTACGCGAATCTCTTGCGGGCGGTCCAGGGCACTGCTAGCTCCTCCAACGACGACACCCTCGGATCAGATCTCAGTGACTCATTGGCACAGGCATTGGTGGTGGCCCACAAGGAGCTTCGGCAGCACCTTGTCCAGATTGAGGTCGACGCCCGCGTGATCCGTGAGCCAAGCTATCGTCGCGATCTGGTGGAGAGGCTCATGGCCGACGTTCGGCAGACCGGAGCGGATACCTGAAGGAAGCGCACTGACCCCGGCCTGTCGGCCTTCGAGACGTCACTATCGCCGACCTGCTGTGTGAGTAGGCGTCTGGTCGTCTAGTTGACATAAGGGGTGTTATCGAGTGCCCGGGGGAGGCGACACCGAGGGTGGGCGGGATCTCGGGGGGTGATCCCACCGGGATTCCCGCCCACAGTCTGAGTCAGCAGCCGGTTGTTAGGTGGTGGAGCAGTGCGTCGAGGATGGCGCGGGTGGCGCCGCTGATCAGGCCGGTGATCATGGCAAGGGCGATTCGAGTCCGGCGGTCGTGCGGGCGGCCGCGGTGGTGGTTCGGTCGGGTCATCGGATGCTCCGTCGGGTTTGAGAAGGAACACGGGGAGCCGGCGCCGGCTGCTGCGTCCAGACTCGGGCCGCCCGGGTCGGAGCGATTTTCGTGGCGACCAGTGGCGATCGAACGGTTGTGAGACCGGGTGGGGCATGCTGGTGCGGCGATGGATGCCGACGAGTCCCGACCGCAGACCCGGCGCGGTAGGCCGGTGGAACGGGTGAGCCTGCCGCCCGGTCCGGCACGTGATCTTCGGGAGGTGGTGTACGGGCTGTACGCGCAGGCGGACTGCCCTCCTCTGGACGTCCTCGCCCGGCAGATCGCCGCGGACGACACCCTGCCCGGGTCCCCGAAGAAGGACCTGATCGGCAAGATCGTCAGCGGTGACGGGTTGGCGTCGCAGCGGGACACCGTCACCGTCGCGGTCGCGCTGTGCCGCGCCGCCGATCGCGGGGACAGCGCGGCGATCGCGGAGAACGTGCGCCAGTTATGGATCACCGCCCGGGCGGCGCCACCACCCACACCACCGGCTCGCCTGGGCCGCCCGATCAGCGACTGTGACCCCCTCGTGTTGGAGGTCCACCCCGCCATCCAGCTGCCCGATACCAGCACGGCGGAGGTGTTGCCCGCGTACGTGCCCCCAACACCACAACCCGCCACCCACGTCAACCACGTCAGAATAGGGTCCTCCGGGCGGTTTCTTGACGACTGTCCGGCAGGCTCTTAGAGTTCAGTCTGACACTTCGGGCTCGGGAAGGGAGTGGATCGTGCGCGTCGGGTACGTCAGGGTCAGCAGCGTCGACCAGAACACCGTCCGGCAACTCGACGGCGTCGAGGTGGAACGTACCTTCACCGACAAGGCGTCCGGCAAGGACACCGCCCGCCCGAGCCTCGACGAGCTGCTCGCGTTCGTCCGCGACGGCGACACCGTCATCGTGCACTCGATGGACCGGCTGGCCCGCAACCTCGACGACCTGCGCCACCTTGTCCGCACCCTGACCGGCAAAGGCGTGCGGGTCGAGTTCGTCAAGGAGAACCTCACCTTCACCGGCGAGGACTCCCCCATGGCCACCCTCCTGCTGTCGGTCATGGGCGCCTTCGCCGAGTTTGAACGCGCCCTGATCCTGGAGCGGCAACGCGAGGGCATCGCCGCGGCCAAGCAGCGCGGCGTCTACACCGGCCGCAAGCCCGCCCTAACCACCGCACAGGCTCACCAGCTGCGCGAGCGCGCGGCCGCCGGCGAGCGCAAGTCCGCGCTGGCCAACGAGTTCGGCGTCAGCCGCGAGACCGTGTACAGCTACCTGCGGGCGACGGCAGCCACCGCCTGACGGAGAACTGGCTCGGACCGTAGCGCGACGCCCGCAGCTGACGCGAAAGATGGCAGTCCTCGGGATTCGCGTGATGCGCGGGCGTCGGCCCCGAGCCCCGATTCTGGCCGGATCAATAACACGGCGTGGCATCAATTCTCACCACTTCGGTGTGCTGGCCTGAGCGGGGTGAGATCGCCCGGGTGGTGACCGCGATCTACTCGGAGTTCGGCCAGCGGGTACGGGCCAACGCCTCCGGGGGCGGCTCTCGTCTACTGATTACCCGTCAGTTGCTTTTGGTTGTTGGCTCTACGCTGAGCGTACCAGCTCAATCGTAGAGTTTAGATCGAAATGAGGTGCCGGAATTGGAAAGGACGAGTACCTTACTTGCGATAGTGTCGACCCTCATCTCCTCGGTGGCACTCGTAGGCGTCATGATCGGTCTGCTCTTGCAGGCGCGCCAACTTCGTATGAACAATATCCAAACGTTCAAAGCAAGTCATGCCGAACTTATCCGGATGATGATGGATTATCCAGAGTCTTGGGCCGACTCTAGCGATAGCGTGACCCCGGACCCAGATTCTTTGCGTAAGCATGCGATGACGAATTGGCAAGTGCGAAATCTACAATTCGGATACGACGCCGGCACTGTACCAGAGAGGAGTGTACGTTGGGAGGTAGCGCACCTTTTTGCGGTCTCGCATCGTCGCGAATGGTGGGCACTTGTCCGGGCATCGTATGACGCAGCAATGGTTTCTCGTCGCGATCGACGATTTTTCCAAATCGTGGACGAGGAGTGCGGGCGTGCTGTCACTTCAAGCGCAACTGCCGACGTGTCGATAAGCCCACGAAGATAGGCGGATGTATCGCTGGTCCTCGACGCGCGCGCATCTCGCCGTCGTACTGCTCGGGGTGAGCAGGGCGCCACTCGTTGCACGCGCAGCGGAGCCCGACACGTGCAGGTCGGTAAGTCAGCCGTTCTGAATGATCGGAATGGGGCGGTGCGACAGCCGCGAGGATCTGGCGGCCGCCGCCGTCATCGTCCTAGGCGTTCGGGAAAGTCACGCTAAGACGAGATCAATATATGACGATAGTCACGGGACTGGCAGGCGCCGTTGATCGAGTAGTCGGTGTTCGTTGTCGGGTAGCTTGGCCGCTCACCGACTGCTGTGGTGATCGGAGAGTAGATTGACAGACGTAACCTCCTGGCTGACGGTCGCCGTGGCCCTCATCGCCGCTGTCGCCGGATTGGCAGGCTCGTTCATTGGTGCCTACCTACAGTCAAGAAGTGCTATGGCTGCCGCGCAGCAGCAAGCCACGGCGGCCGCGCGGATGGCCCGATCCGACCGTTTCGCAAGTTGGCAGATGCACAAACGAGAGGTATACGCGAATCTCTTGCGGGCGGTCCAAGGTACGGCTAGCTCTTCCGACGACGACACGCTCGGATCAGATCTCAGTGACTCAATAGCACAGGCATTGGTGGTGGCGCACAAGGAGCTACGACAGCACCTTGTGCAGATTGAGATCGACGCCCGCGCGATCCGCGAGCCAGGCTATCGTCGCGATCTGGTGGAGAGGCTCATGGCCGACGTCCGGCAGACCGGAGCGGATACCTGAAGGGGGGCGCGCTCACCCCCCGCCTGTCGGCCCTTCGAGGTGTCGCCATCACTGACCAGATATAGAAGTCCTGCGGATGACCCGGGGCCTTGATCATGGACTGCGGCCTGTGCCCGTCAGCGTTCGGGCGGCAGGGGCTAGGGCGAAGAGGACCCCGCCGAGACCCTGACGGCTAGGCGGGGCAGGTCCATCACGACGTGTGGGGCGCTCCCGGGTCAGCTGCTACCGCCGGCAAGTGCGGCCGCGACGCCCGCGCCAAGAGCAATCAGGATTCCCTTGTAGACGGCGGCCTGGGCTGCCTCATGCTGCTTGTTCGCCGCGTGCGGACGGGCGGACCGCACGGGGCACCTCTCCCACGGCAAGACTGTTTCCTTACCAGCACCCCCCGAGGGGGTCAGCGGCGACGTACCGACCGCCTACCGCGGCGAGTCGACCTGGATCGAGGGCGGCCTGGCTCTGACGGGTCCTTACCGCGTGGACAACAGCATCGATCGCGTACGCCACCAGGTCAGGCGCCTCCCGGAGCATCTCGTGTCCGGAGTTTGTGGCTACGACTAGATGTGCACCGATCTGCCTTGCGAGGCCAGCTTGGGTGTCCTGCCACTCTCTGTCGATCGCCGGAGCCGGCGGAGGGTCCTGCCAACGACCGGGTGTACGGGTGAGTACGACGCTCGGCAAGGTCAGCAGGGGCATGGTGTCGACCTCGTCCTTGCCGGCGACTGCATTGACCTCGGTGGCGTGTGGTTCGGTTCCGTCAACCAACGATTCGGCTCCTGCCCATACCGCCAGACGGGGTAGGGAGCCGTCCACGTGCACCGCGCCTGCCACGAGGTCGGGGTGCTGCGCGGCGAGCATCCGGACGATCAGACTGCCGAATGAGTGCCCGACCGCGACGACCGAGTCGACGATGCCGAGACGCTTCAGCATGACCCCGAGTTCAGCTGCGAATGCGCTGTAGGGAAGCGGCGGGTTGGGAGCGGGTCGGGCCGGGCTGGCTCCAATACCCGGTCGGTCGTAGGTGATCAGTCGAGGGTGGGTGGTGAGCAGGTCCGTGGCCGTTCGCCACGCGGTACCGGGTGCGCCCATGGAGGCGACCAGGACTACTGGCGGGTCATCACCGCCGGTGACGTGGACTTCGACGGTGTAGCCGCCGACGTCCACCGTTGTCACCTGAACAAGGATGGCAGAGCTGCGCACCAGTTTGAGGTACGGGTGTGGGACCCGTCCGTTCGTGTCCGCCGCACAGCTGGTCCACTGTGGAGCGTCAGAGCCAGTTGGGAGCCGATCCTGCCGGGTGTGGACCCCAAGCCTGTGTGCGGCGGGTGCCGCCAGAGCGACCGCTATCACCTGGTGGGGTGTTGCCCCCGCGACGCAGCATTGCGCCCGGACCCCGGGGGCGAACTTGGCTAGCTCGTTGATGAGCTCAAAGCGATCAGAAGGTAAACGAGGGGCGGCACGAGATCGACGGAGGAAGACCACCACAGGTTTGGGGCCTTCCTCCGTCTGGTCAGGGGGTTTCCGCTACCTCATGAAGAACGGCAGGCCGCACAACTTCATGATGTAGAGAGGGACCACGGTCGTAGCGGCTACTACGACCATGATCACGCAGAACCGGAGAGTTCCGGCCCAGCTGCGAATCGCTGTCCTTACGATTCTCCCTACCTCGGGCGACACGGCTTCGTCTCCTTTCGACTCCCTTCGGGTTAGCAGGCTGGCGAGCTGAGAACTTCTCGGATTACCTTTCGGTCTCGCCAATTTGAATTGTGCAGCATAAAGAGAGTCGTCGCCAGCAACTGTCGCTTAGAAGAAGAGCGAGATTTCCGAATTGCCCGCAATTCCGCCCGGAGTCGCGGGCAATCCGGCTGTCGTCGTCGGTAGCCGCCGACGTCCGACGCTGCTTTTCAACATCAAGCAGCGGATAACCCGACCTTCAGTATGCGAGATACGGAGGCGAATTGCCAAGTGTCCTGCCGCACGGTGCAGCCCGTGGCGCAGCTAATTTCTCGCGGCAGCCCGTCCAACAGCTTACCGGACAGTAGCTGGTGGTGTGGCGGCCGGTTGCTGATGCTCATCTGGCCAGGTCGCGGTCCCGGCGCTGCCGGATGGTTGGTTGGCCGGTCGGTGGCGGGCATGTGGCTGGGCTACCTGCCGCCGCTGGGCAGCTGGCTAGTTCGCAGCGTGGTTGGCGGCCGTCCACCTGGTCGCACGATGGCTGCTCGCGGGTGGTGTGGCGGCCGGTTGCTGATGCTCATCTGGCCAGGTCGCGGTCCCGGCGCTGCCGGATGGTTGGTTGGCCGGTCGGTGGCCGGCGCACTGCACCTGCCCTGTCTGCCACCACTCATTCCGACACCACGCAGGTAGGTACCGCGCGCCTCGCCAGTACGCGATTTAGCCAAATGCAATTGGCTACCCCTGCCGCGATGGGCTCGGGTTGCCTCTAACGCACCGAGAGACCGCCGTCACCGACGGTCGGGTTTTTGGTTGCATCACCCGTCTGGGGGACGAAAATAGAGCCCTGTAATGTACTGCCTGGCCGGCGCGGCATGGCGGGGAGGACGTGCTGACACGACATCCATGGCGGCAGGCCGGGCTGAGCCAGTCGTCGATCCACGATGAGGTGAGGATGATGATTGACCCCGCTGCGGGCTGGAGAAAGAGCACGAAAAGTTCTCAGGGTGCCTGTGTCGAAGTAGCTGTGTTTGAGCAGCAGGTACGAGTTCGAGATTCAAAGAATCGCGAAAAAGGAATACTGGAGTTTTCGCCCGATGCCTGGGTGGCATTTGTGGCCGGTGTTCAGAACGACGAATTCGACCTCTTCGGCCACTAATCTCACTTCCGTTACCTGCGCCGCCTCGCCTAACGACAAACAGGAGCCATTAGGCGAGGCGGAACGCACTCTACACGGAAGATCAAGCGGCCGGGTCCTCGCCAGCCTGCGCGCGCCCTCGACGTGGCGGACGCTGGGGCGCGGAATTCTTGGCGTCGCTGGGTGCCCGGCCCGGTGTGCCCGTGGTTGCGGCATCAGAAACGCCAGAATCGATGTCAGACAGAGCTCGTTCTATGAGCCCAATCGCCGCCTCATTCTTCAGCGCGATTTGCTCGATTCGCCAAAACGCCTCAAGAAAGACGGCAGCTTCCTGGAAGTCGTCCCGGACAATATCCTCACCCTGGACGCTCTCAAGGTACAGGACGTCGTCATCGTCATCGGACGGAAACTCCAGCAGCTGGTATGCGATACGTTGGCGCTGGTAGAGGCCCACCTGATAGGGAACGATCCAGATCGTGAATTCTGGTTGATCAAGAACTTCTCGGACGCGTCGCAGCTGGCGGCGCATGATATTCGGGCCGCCAACCCATCTGTGTATGACACTTTCGTCTATGGCGAAGAAGATCTTCGGCGGATCCTCGCGCCGCGTTAGCCGATCCTGGCGCTCCATACGCAGTTCCACCAACGAGTCGACTCGCGTCAGGATCTGAGGATCCGCCGGAGCCGTTGTTGGTACCATCTCAGCGAGCGTTGCGCGTGCGTACTCTTCGGTTTGAAGTAAGCCAGGAATGACGATAGGTTCGAAATTGCGGATGACGGAGGCGGCCGACTCGTAGCCGATGAACGTGAGTGTCTCCTGAGATGCGACGTCCTTGTACGGGCTCCACCACGCCGGTTCCCGGGCCGCACGGGCTGCCTCGACTAGCTCGTCTATGCGACCGGGATCCACGTGGTACAGCTGGAGCAAGACCTTAAGATCACTGGTTGAGATGCCGACCGCGCCGGTCTCAATACGGATCAACTTCGACAGCGACCAGTCCATCGAGGGCGCGACCTCCCGCTGGGTGAGGTTGGCGGCCTCACGCGCCTTTCGTAGCTCCATGCGCAGCCGCCGGCGCTGGAACATCGGGTCCAAGCCACTCGCCATCTCGGTGCCCCTACCACTGGGTTCGACGCCGCTAGCCAGACAGCGTCGCGCAGCAGGCTACGTCGCGTCTGGCTAGGAGTCATATAGCATAAGTCATAACGACACCTTCACGCCCCGCCGGATACCCAAGTAGATGACCGGCGAAGAATTAGGGTTCGGCGAAGCCCGAGATGAACCTCCGAACGCCATCGCAGAACCGTCGTGCCAGGTCCAACGGAGATTCGAAGGGAACCAGCGGGGCCGTCCCCAGCGCGCTGCCTGCACCGGGTCCTGTCAGCGACGCTGGCTGCCGGTAGCCGATTCCGCGGAATGTGCCCGCGGACGCCGACTGATGTCTGGGGAACCGGGCGGCGCGCACCGGGGCACATTGACGCACGGTGCTGCTACCGTCACGGCATCCGGCGACCTGGGGAGGGTGTCGTGGCGGGCAAGTCGTGGTCGGTGGCCGGCGCGGCCCGGTACGCGCGGGAGGCGCGGATCAGTACCGCCGCGTACCTGCAGACCGCGCCGATCGCGCGGGAGCTACGTCAGTTCAAACTGACCCGGGCGTACGAGATCCACCTGGCCAGCGTGCGCCGTCACGAGGCGGCGCTGGACCTGCTGTTGGGCGGCCTGGGGTACCGGCGGCCGTACCCGGCCGGCTGGCACGCCACGGCCGAGCTGTTGACCAGTGACGAGGCCCGCGTCCTCGCCGGCGCCGACCTGTACGTGATCAGCCCGCAGATGTGCGACGTGGTCGTGGCCGCCGCGCAGAGCTTGACCAGGGACGATCTGCCGCTGCTCGCCGAGGACGACCTGCCCAGCCCGACCGGGCTGCTGGTGCTGCCGCACCCGCTGCTGGTCACCAGCGTCGGCGGGGACCTGGGCGACCACCGGGCGTTCAGCTGGCACACCCCGGCCCACTTCAACGTGCCCGACCCGCTGGCCCCGGACCGGGTCCGCGGGCTGCCCGCGGTGCGGATCGCGATCTACCACGACACCCACGGCCCGGTCCGGCCCGACTCGTTCCTGGACCTGGCCGCGCGGGCCCGCCGCGAGGGCACCCCGCTGCCCCCGCTGCTGCCGGCCGGGGAGCGGTGCCTGGAATTCCAGACCCAGCGGGCCGACGACCCGCAGGGCGCGCAGCAGTTGGCCCGCGCCGCCCAAGCCGTTGACGGCGCCTACCGCCAGTCGGCCGAGGTGATGGGGCAGAACGAGGACCGGGTGATCGGCGAGTACACGTCGGGCAGTCCGATCGACGACGCGGACGACAGTTTCGCCTGGCGGTTCCTGTACGCGTTCTGGCGGCTGTGCGAGCAGCGCATCGGCGGGGTGGAGCCGGTGGAGACCAGCCACGCCGCTCGGGTGGTTGCCGAGCGGACCGGCCTGTCGCCCGAGGTTCGGGTCATCCAGCTGCGGCGGCGCGCCGAGCACGCGCCCGGCGAGCCGCTGACCCGTAACTGGCAGCACCGCTGGGTGGTGCGGATGCACAAGGTCCGCCAGTGGTACTCCACCGAACAACGCCACAAGGTCATCTACCGGGGCCCATACATCAAGGGCCCGGACGGCAAGCCGCTGCTCGGCGGTGAGACCGTCCGGGCCCTGGTGCGCTGAACGGGGCTGAGCGGTGTCCGCGTTGACGTACGAAGTCAAGGACCGCAACAGTCCGGTCGCCCGGTGGATGGTCGAGATGTTCCCGCACGTGCGGGAGGTCCAGGCGGCGTTTCGGGTGGCGGCCGGCCCAACAAGGGTGAGGCCCTCGCCCGCGGTCGCACCGGGTACGCAGGGCGCGGCGATCGACTGGTGGCTGCGGATCCTCGTCGCACCCGCCGTGGACGTCGAGCTGCCCCTGATTGGGCTGCGTACCCGCCGGGTGGCGTGCGCGCCGGCCGGGCTGGAGCTGCTACCAGCTCGGCGCGTTCGACGCCGGCGGGCGGCTGCAGCTGGTTGAGCCGGCCCGGCTGGCGGGCCGGCCGGCCGAGTGGTGGGCCCGGGTCTGCTACGCCCTGGCGCTGCTGGTGGAGCTGTACCGGGCGCTGTCAGTGGAGGGATCCCGGCTGCAGCGGCTGACCGCCACGAGCCAGGCCGAGGACCTACTCGGACTGGCCAACGACGACGAAGTCGCCGACCTGATCGCGATGCAGGCCCTGGCCCGCCAGCACCTGTTGCCGCATCTGCCGCCCGGCCCGGTGGCCACCGGCATGACCTTCGACGGCAGCCGTGACCTGGCCGGGGACGCCGACCTGATCGCTGGCGGGCTGCTCGTGGAGTTCAAGGCCAGTCGAGGCGGCACGCCCCGCAAAGACGGCACCCGCCGCGCGTCGCTGGCCCGGACCGACCTGTACCAACTGATCGGCCCTGATGGACTACAGCGACACCTTCCACGTCCGTCGCCTGGGCGTGTACGCGGTGCGGTTCGGCCACCTCAGCACCTGGCCGCTGCAGCGCCTGGCCGACCAGCTCGCCGGCGGCCGCGCCCCCAGCTGCGCACCCTACGGCGGCAGTTCGCCCAGGTGCTGCGCGTCGAGCTGCCCGCGTACTGGGCAGCTCGACGCTGAGTAGCCGGGACCGGTCGAGCTAAAACCAGGGCCGGATGCTCTCTCCCCGGACGTGTACCGCCTGATGATGTCCAGGGCCAGGGAGTGCGGTCCACTGCTGAAGATCCCGCAGCCGGCCGAGTCGGAGTAGGGCGCGGCCTCCCTGGCGTTGACGTCGCCCGGGCGAGTCGCACACCTTTTTACACCCATGTGCGGTAGATGATCGTGATATGACCATGCGCCACAACATCTGGCTGCTGCGTGACGAAGGCCAGCAGCAGCACTTCGGGGCCGTGCGGGCTGACACGGTCACCGAGTTTTGGACCGTGCCGAACACTGACCGCAGCCACTTCGTGGTGCGGACCAACGGCCGGGAGGTAGGCATCGGCACCTTCCGCAGCGAGCACCGCGATCAGATGACCAACGGATTCCTCTTGGTCCTGCACCAGGCCGAGGAGAGCGACGCGGGCTTCCTGGTGATCGAAGCGCTTGAGCCCGACAAGCAGGACGGACCGGATCAGCACTTCTGGGTGGTGTACGAAAACGAGTGGCCGGTAGACATGCGTACGCCGCGGCGGGTGCCCGCCGCACGATGAGGATCGGTGGCTAGATCGCCGGGCGTCGCGACCGCCCAAGACCGCCGGTATACCCGTCAAGATGAGCGCCCACGTCCTGCGCCACCCTGGTCCGAGACGACCGCGCCACGTGGCGTGCCAGGTCAGCGTTCCGGCGGCAGGGCCAGGTCGAAAGAAGGTTGGCCTACGTCTCGGCGTCGAGTTTGCCGTCCAGGCTCATCGCCTTGCGCAGGGAGTTGCCGGTCACCTTGGCCGGGATCTTCAGCTCCCGTTCGGCTTCGCCGACGATGGTGGCCATGATGTGGGCGCCTTGGCCGTGGTCGTGGTGGATGAGCCAGTCGAGCGTGCGTGCGACCTGGCGGCCGATGGGCAGGATGTCGCTGACGTCCTGGGGGTCGTTCTCGGTGAGGCGCTGTCAGGAGACGAACCGGTAGAGCACGGCGTCGCGCACGGTGTGCCCGAGATCGCTGATGGGTATGATCCGTCAGATCGACACGGCACTCGCCGCGGTGAGCAGCCCTATGGCCCGGCTGGCCGTTGCCCTCGCCGCCGTGCGCGCAGCCCGCCCCAACGCGATCCTGGCCATGCGCGTCGACGGCGTCGGCCTCGGCGACCATGTCCTGACCGGATGGCTAGAGCACCGGCGCACACGCTGGCCCACCACCGCGAATCCTGACCACCTCGGCCGAACAGAACCCCGATCTATCAAAGCCGGCCGATGACCCGGCCCACCCGGGTGAGGGTGTTCGGGGCGGCCATGTCGGTACCGTTCCTGGGAGGTGAGCTATGAGCACACAGCCAAGCACACCAGGGCGCCACCGGTGGGTATCCGGATCCGCGGTGGGCCTTGCCGTCGGCGCCGGCGGGCTGGCTGCCGTGGCGAACTTCCTGCCCTGGCCGGCAGCCACCGCGGTGGGCGTGCTCGCTGGTGGTATGGGGTTCGCCGGCACCCAGGTATGGGAGCATCGTGCCGCCCGCCGCGCCCTGGACCAGGCGTGGCAACAGGCCACCACCCCCGGTCCGGCTGAGGAACCGACCACGGACGGGGACAGTCTGCTGACCATGCTGAACCCTGACGAGCAGGTGGTCGCGATCAACCAGGTGCGGGAACAAGATGTCCGCGCCCTGGTCAGGTGGTGCACCAGCGACCAGCCGCAACCCCGTGTATGGCTGGTGGCCGGCGGGCCGGGTAGCGGCAAGACGCGTCTGCTGGTCGAGGCCACCACCCGGCTACGCGATCAGGGATGGTGGTGCGGCTGGGTCCGCCGCGGCCACGGCCTAGCTGCGGTGGAGGTCGCCTGCACCGCGCCGGGGCCGGTGCTGCTCGTGGTCGACGACGCGGACACCCGTACCGACCTGCCCACCACCCTGACCACCCTCGTACAGCACTCCCCGGACCGGGTACGGGGAGTGCTCGTCGCCCGGGAGTTCGGACCCTGGTGGGCCACCCTACGCGGCACCGCAGATCCGGATACGGCCCGGCTGCTGCCCGCCGCCGCGGCCACCACTCTGCGCCCGCTCGGCGCCACCAGCCACGATCAGCAGCAGCTGTTCACCCAGGCACTGCGCGCGTTCGCCCGCCACACCGACCGGCCCGTACCCGACGCCCACCTGGCCCCAGACACCACGCCGGGCATCGCGTTGCTGCTCATCCACGCCGCGGCCGCGGTCACCGTGCACCACCAGCGCACAGGCCCGATCAGCGTCCCCACCGCCCTGACCGACCTGTTCACCGTGGAGGAAACCTGGTGGCAGCAAACCACCACCGGCACCCCCCTGCACGACCTCGGACCCGGCGTCCTGCGCGCCGCCCTGATCACCGCGGTCCTGTTCGGCGCCGCCGATCGCGACCACGCGATCACCCTCCTGCAACACCTGCCCGGCCTAGCCCAACCACTGCCGGGGACCGAGCTGCTCGGCGGGCTGGCGGACTGGCTGCGTGACCTCTACCCCCACACCAGCGGCAGCTGGCTGGCCCCGCACCTACCCGCCCGCCTCGCCGAGTACTACACCGTCACCCACCTGGCCACCAACGCACCCCTCCAAGCCGCCACCGCAGTCATCGCCACCACCAGCAGCCAGCACCAGGGCGAACGGATGCTACGCATCCTGGCCCACGCCACCGCCCACACCCCCACCGCGGCTGGCGTCATCACCGCCCTGCTCACCACCAACCCGGACCTGCTCCTCCCCGCCATCCACGTCGCCCGCACCGGCGCCGGGCCCATCGACCGGGCCATCGCCCACGCAGTCGCAACCACCCTGCCACTGACCGCCAACACCCTGGCCACCCTGGCCGCCGCCATCCCATATCCCACCCAGGCCCTGCCCCACACCGCTGTCGCCGTCACCGCCGCGCGATTCCACCAAGCCGACACCGACGAACACCGCGCTGGCCACCTCACCAACCTCGGTCGCAGGTTGTCGGCGTTGGGGCGGCGGGAGGAGGCGCTGACCGCCACCACTGAGGCGGTCGAGATCCGGCGGCGGTTGGCCGCGGCCAACCCAGACAGGTTCGAATCAGACCTCGCCCGGTCGTTGATGAACCTCGGCGCCGATTCGTCGGCGTTGGGGCGGCGGGAGGAGGCGCTGACCGCAGCCACCGAGGCGGTGGTGATCTACCGGCGGTTGACCGCGGCCAACCCGGACGCCCACGAACCCGACCTCGCCGGTTCGCTGACCAACCTCGGTCGCGGGTTGTCGGCGTTGGGGCGGCGGGAGGAGGCGCTGACCGCTACCACTGAGGCGGTCGA